>DAISKM010000316.1:0-4856 GCA_036820945.1 Pseudolabrys sp. | reverse complement strand
CCCAAAAACCATGCTGCAGGAATGGGCGCAGGCGCGGGGGCTGCCGACTCCGGCCTATCGCGAACTGGCGCGGACAGGGCCGCACCACGATCCCGAATTCCGCGTCGCCGTGGTTCTGCCGGACCGCCCGCCCGCGGAAGGCATCGGCAGCTCCAAGCGTGCTGCTGAACAGGCTGCCGCCGCGGCCATGCTCACGCGGGTCGGCGCGCCGGCGGACAAAGTTGATGGTTGATGCTCCCGAGCAGGCGAGCGACACCAAGTGCGGCTTCATCGCGCTGATCGGCGCGCCCAATGCCGGCAAATCGACATTGCTCAATGCGCTGGTCGGATCGAAAGTCAGCATCATATCGCACAAGGTGCAGACCACGCGCGCGCTCGTCCGCGGCATCACGATCGAAGGGCGTTCACAGCTTATCTTCGTCGACACTCCCGGAATTTTCTCTCCGCGGCGGCGCCTCGACCGGGCGATGGTGACGACGGCGTGGGGCGGGGCGCACGAGGCCGATCTCGTCGGCGTCATGATTGATGCCCGCAAGGGCCTGGACGAGGAAGCAGAACAGATTTTGTCGCGCCTGCGCGATGTGAAGCCGCCCAAGTTGCTTATCCTCAACAAGATCGATGTGGTGGCTAAGGAAGTGCTGCTCGCGCTGGCCGATGCTGCCAACAAAGCTGCGGCATTCGAAGCGACTTTCATGGTTTCCGCGCTGACGGGGGATGGCGTCGCCGATCTCAAGGCGTGGCTCGCGGATCACGTCCCTCGAGGGCCGTGGCTCTATCCACCCGAGCAGATGTCGGATGCGCCGATGCGCCAATTGGCGGCCGAGATCACACGGGAGAAGCTATTCGAGCGGCTGCACCAGGAACTGCCTTATCAGTCGACGGTGGAAACCGAGGCGTGGAAGGAATTGCGCGCGGGCGATATCCGCATCGAGCAGACGATTTACGTGGAGCGGGAAAGCCAACGCAAGATCGTGCTCGGTAAAGGCGGGCAGACGATCAAGGCGATCGGCGAAGCCGCCCGCAAGGAGATTGCGGAGATCGTCGAAGCCAAAGTGCATTTGTTCCTGTTCGTGAAGGTGCGGGAAGGCTGGGGCGAGGATCCCGAGCGCTATCGCGCCATGGGACTGGAGTTTCCCAAGGAGTGACTTGCCTCCCGATCCGGGTGGGCGGTCCCGGAATGGCGAACGCACAGTCACCCGTCATGCGCGGGACATAGGCGTGCGAAAGCACGCCGTCCTTCGGACGGCTATGCCCGGCCATGACATTGTGGTCGGAAAGGTATCGGCCGCACTTGTGACGCCGGCCTGCGCCACTAATCTAGAGAAGAGCGGTGATTCCGGTGAACTGACATGCAATGGACCGACGAAGGGATCGTGCTCGGCGCCAAGCGCCATGGCGAGGCGAATGCGATCCTCGAGCTGATGACGCGCGAGCACGGGCGCCACCTTGGCCTTGTGCGCGGCGGTTTTGGATCGCGGCTCAAGCCGGTGCTGCAACCGGGCAATACGGTGAGTGCCACCTGGCGGGCGCGGCTCGACGAGCATCTTGGCAACTACACAGTGGAAGGACTTGCGCTGCGGGCCGCGAATTTCTTTTCCGCGCCTCACGCCGTCTACGGGATCAATCATCTCGCCGCGCTGATGCGGCTCTTGCCTGAGCGAGATTCGCACGCTGCTCTCTACCAGGCGCTCGATGACATCCTCGGCCATCTCGACGATGCAATCCTCGCCGCGCCGATGGTTGTGCGGTTCGAACTGCAACTCCTGTCCGAGCTGGGCTTCGGTCTCGACCTCGCTCGCTGCGTGGCAACCGGCTCATCCGGCGACCTGGTTTTTGTCTCGCCAAAGTCAGGCCGGGCGGTATCGCGCACCGCCGGCGAGCCTTGGGCCGACAGAATGCTGCGCCTGCCGGCGTTCCTGCGCGAGCGTGACGCTAAGCCCGTCGGCCATGACATAGCCGACGGGTTTGCACTGACCGGTTATTTCCTGACTCGCCACGTGATGGAAGCGCGTGGCCTCGCGCTCGGCGACGAGCGCGCCCATTTCATCGCTGCGCTAAAGCGAGCCCTGCCGAGCGTCGCCTAGCTTACCACCAGTAACGCCGGTACGGGCGATAGCCGTAGCCGTAGTAGGGGCCGCCGCCGTAGACGCCGTAGCCACCGTAGTACGGCGCCGTGCGCACGCATACGCGGCGCCAGCCGCAACCATATGGCCCGCAGCGCCAGACTCTGCGGCAAGCGACTGCGACGTCTTCGAGCAGGCTATTGCCATCAACGACAGCCTGAAGGCCGGCCGGGGTGGTAACCGTCATGGCCTCGGCGCGATTTGGAGCGAAAGAGCCCGCCGCGAGAATGGCGAGCGTGGCGGCAGTTGCAAGAATAACGCGACGCATTGCGTCCTCCATCCTAGTAGAGCTTGGAACAAAACCCGGGCAGCGCAGATAACGCTGCCTCACATCTCCAGGTTCACTAATTGTATAGAAAAAACTTGGAAGAATAGATGGCCGGTGCGTTCATCGCTTGTTCATCCCGAGACAACGGATTAGCTATCGACCATGGGAAAACGACTGATTCCCCCTGAAAAAGGCCAGGTCGAGGAGGTCGCTCTGCGCGAGGCGCTGGAAGAGCGCTATCTCGCCTACGCCCTCTCCACGATCATGAATCGCGCGCTTCCTGATGCGCGCGATGGGCTGAAGCCGGTGCACCGCCGCATTTTGTACGGCATGCGGCTGTTGCGTCTCGACCCTGGCGCCGCTTTCAAGAAGTCCGCCAAGGTCGTCGGCGATGTGATGGGCAACTTCCATCCGCATGGCGACCAGGCGATCTATGATGCGCTGGTGCGTCTGGCGCAGGACTTTGCGCAGCGCTATCCGCTGGTCGACGGGCAGGGGAATTTCGGAAATATCGACGGCGATAACGCCGCCGCTATGCGCTACACCGAGGCGCGGCTTACGGAAGTCGCGCGGCTTTTGATTGACGGTATCGATGAGGATGCCGTCGACTTCCGCGCAAGCTATGACGGCACCAGCCAAGAACCGGTCGTGCTGCCGGCGGCATTTCCCAATCTGCTCGCCAACGGGTCGCAGGGCATTGCCGTCGGCATGGCGACCTCGATCCCACCGCACAATGCCGCCGAGCTCTGCGACGCCGCGCTGTTCCTCATCGACAATCCGAAGGCACGCAGCAAGACACTGCTCAAGTGGGTCAAGGGACCGGATTTCCCGACCGGCGGCGTCATTGTCGACACTCCCGAGACAATCGCTGAAGCGTACAACACCGGCCGCGGCTCGTTCCGCGTGCGCGCGCGCTGGAAACAGGAAGATACCGGGCGCGGCACTTACGTGATCGTCGTAAGCGAGATTCCGTATCTGGTCCAGAAATCGCGCCTGGTTGAGAAACTCGCCGAACTGATCAACGAGAAGAAACTGCCGCTGGTCGCTGATGTGCGCGATGAATCGGCCGAGGACATTCGCCTGGTGATCGAGCCGCGCTCACGTTCGGTCGATGCCGAGCTGATGATGGAATCGCTTTTCAAGCTCACCGAGCTCGAGAGCCGCATTCCGCTCAATATGAATGTGCTGGTGAAGGGCCGCATCCCGCAAGTGCTGGGTCTTGCCGAAGCCTTACGCGAATGGCTCGATCATCGGCGCGAGGTATTGCTGCGCCGCTCACGGTATCGCCTGGCGCAGATCGAGCATCGGCTGGAAGTGCTTGGCGGCTATCTTGTCGCCTATCTCAATCTCGACAAGGTCATCAAAATCATCCGCAAGGAGGACGAGCCAAAGCCCGTCCTGATGAGGACCTTCAAGCTCAGCGACGTGCAGGCCGACGCCATTCTCAACATGCGGCTGCGCAACCTGCGCAGGCTCGAGGAGATGGAGATCCGCGCCGAGGACAAGGCACTGCGCGAGGAGCGCACGAAAATCAAAGCACTGCTCGCTTCGCCTGCGCAGCAATGGAAAACGATTTCGGGCCAGATCAAGGAGCTCAAGGAAAAGTTCGGCCCCAAGACCGACATCGGCAAGCGCCGGACGACCTTCGGCATTGCGCCCGCCCACGACGAAGCCGCGATCGAAGAAGCGATGGTCGTGCGTGAGCCGATCACCGTCGTTGTTTCAGAAAAAGGCTGGATCCGCGCATTGCGCGGTCACGTGAGCGATTTTTCCGGTGTTACGTTCAAGACCGATGATGCGCTGAAATTTGCCTTCCCGACCGAGACGACGGCCAAGATCATGATTTTCGGGAGCAACGGCCGTTTCTACACCATCGAGGCATCGAAACTTCCGGGTGGACGAGGGCACGGCGAGCCCGTGCGCCTGTTCATCGACCTCGAAGATGCCGACGTGGTCGCAGCGCTGGCCTACCAGGGCGGCCGCAAATTCCTGGTAGCGAGCTACGCAGGCAACGGCTTCGTTGTGGCCGAAGATGAATGTCTCGGCACGACGCGCAAGGGCAAGCAGGTGCTCAATCTCAAGGCGCCCGACAAGGCCGCGGCGCTGACGACAGTGGATGGCGAGCTGGCCGCTGCGATCGGCGCAAACCGGAAAATGGTGATTTTCGCGCTTACTCAGGTTCCGGAAATGGGCCGCGGCCGCGGCGTGCGCCTGCAGCGCTACAAAGAGAAAGGCCTTTCGGACGTCACGACCTTCAAGGATGCCGATGGCCTTTCGTGGATCGATACGGCCGGGCGGAGCTTTACGCTGCCGATGAAGGAGCTGAAGGATTGGCGCGGCAATCGCGCGGATGCCGGCCGCATCGCGCCGAAGGGATTTCCTAAAAACAATAAATTCCGCAGCCTACCGAGCAACGGCAACGGCAAGAACGGCGGGAAGGGCGAGGAGGCGGACGAGGAATAGCC
>DAISKM010000315.1:3229-4872 GCA_036820945.1 Pseudolabrys sp. | reverse complement strand
CTCAATATTCCGCGCATGTTTGCGGCGCTGGTATTGTTGTCGCTCGCGGGTGTCGCGATCTTCTTTGCGCTCTCGGCGATCTCGCATCTTGCTTTGCGGCGTTGGCACGAGAGCGCGATCGACCGCGAAGGCTAGCCTCCGAATACGAGTTGCAGCAGGGCTCCAAGGGCCGCCATTGCCACAACGACTTCGATCAGGCTGCGATGCAAGCCGAACGCCAGCAGAGCCGCAATCGCGGCCAGTGCAGCAGCGCGCAGGTCAAGCGCGAAAGGATCGAATGCGTACCAGCGCAAGGGGCCAATGTGCATTTCGGTGACCTTTCCGAACAGGACGTGCAGAGCGAACCAGACCGACAAATTGAGGATCACGCCGACGACAGCGGCTGTAATCGCGGCCAGCGCGCCGGACAATTGGCGATTGGCGCGCAGCGGCTCGACGAAGGGAGCGCCGGCAAAAATCCAGAGCATCGACGGCACGAACGTGACCCAGGTCGTCATCGCTGCCCCGAGGACGCCGGCAGTGATTTGCGAGAAGGGGGCCGCATCACGAAAGGCGGCGAGGAAGCCGACAAATTGGGTGACAAGAATGAGCGGGCCGGGCGTGGTTTCGGCGAGGCCCAGTCCATCGACCATTTCCGGTGCCGTCATCCAGCCGTAGGTCTGCACGGCTTCCTGCGCCATATAGGCGAGCAGTGCATAGGCGCCGCCGAAACTGACGACCGCGAGCTTGGAAAAAAACATGCCTATGCCGACAAGCACATGTTTTTGTCCGAGCGCGAGAGCTGCGATTGCGACCGGTGCCCACCACACAACCAAACCGATCGCAGACGCGACGACGAATTGCTTCCAGCGATGTTCGGCGGGCGAAGAAACGTTTTCGACCTTGTCTGCAAGCCCAAGCTGATCGGGCGAACGCCGCGCGACCGCATAGCCGATCAGCGCCGCGGCAGCGACGATGAGTGGAAAGGGCACTCCGAGAAAAAAAATGCCGACGAACGCGGCTGCCGCCAATGAAAGAAGCAACGCCGTTTTGAGCGCCCGCTTGCCAATGCGGATCAGCGCCTCGATCACGATCACCAGCACCGCGGCCTTGATTCCGTAGAGCGCACCGTCGATCAGCGTAATCCCGCGTCCGAGCGCGTAGAGAAGGCTCAGGCCGAGCATCACGAACGCGCCCGGCAGCACGAACAGGATGCCGGCGGCGAGGCCGCCACGCACGCCATGCATCAGCCAACCCAGATAAGTCGCAAGCTTCTGCGCCTCGGGGCCCGGCAGCAGCATGCAGAAATTCAGTGCGTGCAGGAAACGCGCCTCGTCGACCCACTTCCGTTCATCAACCACGATGCGATGCATCAGGGCGATCTGCCCGGCCGGCCCACCGAAGTTGATGCAGCCGATCTTCAGCCACACCAGAAAGGCCTCGGCAAAGCTCGCCCGGGCAGTCGTTTCAGAGCGTGCCATGCTCGTCACGCGGCCTTGGCCGGCCAGTTATGCCGCTCCTCAGCAGCAAAGCGCAGCCAGGCAAACAGCGCATCATAGACGACGAAACCTCGCTCAAGCAGGCCATGATCGTCATCGCCGGCAAGTGCCGAGAGTCCGAGAGAAACCGCATGCAATCCGGCCGCTTCCTCGGCGATGTCGTAC
>DAISKM010000315.1:0-3219 GCA_036820945.1 Pseudolabrys sp. | reverse complement strand
CGCCAGTCGCGCCAGCGAGGGCTCGCTCTCAAGTCCGAAGATCCGGAGCATGGTGTCGAACGAGCAGTGTTCGCCGACATGGCTCAATTCGACATCCTTGATGTCGAATGGAACGCCACCGCTTTCACGCGCCACGTTGACCACCTCATCCGGATCGACGAAGAGGATGCGCGCGTGCGGATCGAGAAAGCGACGGATCAGCCAGGGGCAGGCGATGCGATCGATTTTCGGCCGCCGCCGCGTCACCCAAACACTCGGCCGCCGCGGCGCGAACCGTTCAAGCTCGACTTTCGCCACGAAGGGCAGGCCTGCTTTAGCCCAACCCTCATAGCCGCCTTCCATCACCCGCGCGTCGATTCCGTCCGCGCGCAATTGCGCGACCGCGCTTTGGCTCATTTCGTGGCCGGCTTTGCAGGCGATTGCAATCGGACGCGCCGGATCGAGATCGCCGATCCATTGACCGATTTTCGCCGCATCGCACCAGATGGCGCCAGGCAACAACTGTGCCGACTGTTCGTAGGCGTCGCGCCGCCGCACGTCGATGACTTGTGGCGCAGAGCGCGTCGCGATCGCATTCCAGAGGTCTTTCGGGGAAATTGAAAAGCTCGGAGACAGCATGGGTCCCCTCCGTCAACGAAGGAGACGGTGCTTGGGCCCGCGAGCCTTTTTGCGCGGGGCGACCGTCGTTGGCCCCACGTCTTTTCATATTACGTCAGCGTATGGGCACGATCAACGATGCCCCCGCCACCAGCAACAGCGACAGGATGGTTTTGCGAAACGTCGCGTCATCAAGTTTTCCGTACAGGCGTAAGCCACACCAGGTGCCGGCAATCAGCGCGGGAAGGGCCAACGCATAAAGCTTAAGCGTCTGGGCCGTAATCGCCTGGGCGACGGCAAACGAAATGGCGCTCATCACGAAGGTTGCGAACATCACCGGTTGAAAGACTGCGCGTTGCCTGTCCTTGGGACCCCCACGCAATTGGCACCACACCGTCACCGCAATACCACCAAGCCCGGTCAATCCGCCGATCAGGCCATTCACGATGCCTACTCCGAAGTCTGTTGGGCTACTGCTCTGAACCGGTTTCAGCGCCGGACGCGCCAGGCTGTAGAGACTGTAGATGACCAGCAGAACGCCAATCGTGAAGCGAAGCACTTTTGGATCGACTGTCGTCAAAAGCGCGATGCCGACAGGAATACCGAGCGCGCCGCCGAGGACGAAGGGCGCGACTGCGCGCCAATTTATGGCATGGCGAACCCGCCAGATGCCGGAACCTTGCGTGACAAGCCCGCACAGCACAATCAGAAGCGCGTTCTGGTCCGGAGCGATAATGTGCAGCCACACGCCCGAGACAACGAGGCCCATTGCGAAGCCAGACAGGCCTGACGTCAGGCCGCCGAAAAACGCTGCTGCAAGGAAAAGAGCCAGATTCAATTCATCCATAGCGGTCGCCCCTGAAACAAAAGGACGCAGCGCTTGGATCAATTGAGATCTGAGGGGGAGGCGGCCTGATCCCCCAAGTTTGATGGGCTGTTTTCGGGATCGCTAGCCCGCAAAACGCCATAGGTCTCCTCCGTTCACCGAAGGAGACGGCGCTTGGGCTTGCGAGCCTTGGAAGCGCGGGGCGACCGTCGTTGGCCCCACAGCCTTACACTTATAACAGACCGGGAGTTCGTACAAGGGTCGCATCCCACGCCCGCGTTTTCGTCACTCGCCACGGAGCGCCCGGTTAGCTAATTTTTTCCGCAGGAGGTCGACATGGCTAACAAGATCGATCTGAGTGCGCGCAACGCGGTGGTCACCGGCGGTGCGCAAGGTATTGGTCGCGCGATCGTCGATCGCTTTCTGGAGTCGGGCGCTTCAGTCGCGATCTGGGATCGCGATGTCAGTCTGGCGAAGAAAACTGCGTCCGAACTGCAAAACCGCGGGCGCGTCGAGGTTTTTGCGACAGACGTGACCGACTATTCCGATGTGGAACGCGCGCGCGATGACACGCTCAAGGCCTTCGGCCGTATTGACATCCTGGTCAACAATGCCGGCATTGCGGGGCCGAATGTAAAAACCTGGGAATATCCGCTCGACGCGTGGCGCAGCGTGCTGTCGATCAATCTCGACGGACCGTTTCACTGTTGCCGCGCGTTGGCGCCGGTCATGGTTGCGCAGAATTACGGACGGATCGTCAACATCGCTTCGATCGCCGGCAAGGAGGGTAACCCGAACGCGCCGGCATACTCAGCGTCGAAGGCGGGCGTTATTGCTTTGACCAAATCGCTTGGCAAGGAGCTTGCTCCCTACGACATCTCGGTCAACTGCATAACGCCGGCCGCGGCCAAGACGGCAATCTTCGACCAAATGACCCAGGAACATATCGATTTCATGCTGTCGAAGATTCCGCGCGGACGCTTTGTAACCGTGGAGGAGATCGCGGCGCTTGCCGCCTTTTGTGCCTCGGCGGACTGCTCGTTCACGACAGGTGCCGTATTCGATATTTCCGGCGGGCGAGCCACCTATTGATCGATCCCGCACACCAACGCCGCCTGCGGTTGACCGGCATTGCCTTGATGTGCGGAGCGGTGGCGACATTTTCGTGCCTCGACAGCACCGGAAAATATCTGCTCCGTTACATGGATCCGCTGCAGGTCGTTTGGGCACGCTACTTCGGCGCCTTTCTGTTGGCGCTGATCTTTCTGAACCCGATCACGAAACCTCGTATGATGGTGACGACGCGGCCATTCATGCAATTTGGCCGCTCGGCGCTGCTGCTTGGGTCGACCGCGCTCAGCTTCTTCGCGCTGCGCTACCTTCAACTTGACGAGGCGCTGGCGATTCTTTTTTCGACGCCGTTTCTGGTTGCGTTGCTTTCCGGCCCGCTGCTGGGCGAGTGGGTCGGATGGCGGCGCTGGATTGCGATCGGCGTCGGCTTCCTTGGCGTGTTGTTGGTGGCAAGGCCGGGTCTGGGCGGATTGCATCCCGCGGCGTTGTTAACGTTTGGCGGTGCCGTTTGTTACGCGCTGTACGTGATCTCGACGCGCGTGCTGGCGCGCAGCGACTCCAGTGAAACGACGCTGTTCTATTCGAACCTCGTTGGCGCCGTGGCGATGCTTCCGATCATCCCGTTTGTCTGGACGACGCCCCGGAATGCTCTCGTCGTTGCGCTCATGGTGCTCATCGGCGCGCTTGGCAGCGGCGGACATTATCTGCTCATCCGTGCGCACCGG
>DAISKM010000314.1:0-4872 GCA_036820945.1 Pseudolabrys sp. | reverse complement strand
GTGCTCAAGTCGCTCGCCCTCGCCGCATGCATCATCGTCAGCAGCGCCGGCCTGCGCGGCGATCAGAATCCCTACAAGAACATCGCGCCGACCATGGTCTGGATCATCGTCTGGGTGGGCGTCGCCTACATGTCGGCGTTTGTGGGCAACCTGTGGGCGCTGATCAATCCATGGCGAACGATTTTCGATGGAGCGGCGTGGATGTACAGGCGGATCGGGGGCAAATTATCGTACCGCCTGCCCTACCCCGCGGCACTTGGCGTCTGGCCCGCGGTCGTCCTGCTCCTCGTCTTTTCCTGGACCGAACTCGTCTATCCCACACCTGCCGTGCCGAAGCATATCGCCTGCTTCGCGGCCGGCTATTCTATCCTGACCTGGACCGGCATGGCCCTGTTTGGCCGCGAGACCTGGATGCAACATGGCGAAGTGTTCTCTGTCGTCTTCGGCACTTTTGCCCGCTTCGCACCGACGGAGGCTCGCACGCGGCCGCGACCCGAATTGATCCTGCGGCCGTGGGGTGCCGGGCTCCTCGACAGCCGCAGCGCCTCCGCGTCAATGACGGCTTTCGTGCTCCTGCTGTTGTCTACGGTTCTCTATGACGGACTTCTGAATACGCCGGAATGGACGATCCTGGAGAACGCGATCCTCAATCGCCTCAGCAGCCCCGGCGAATTCGGACAGATCGCTGTGAGGAGCGCCGGACTTGTCGCGTTCTGGCTGCTGTTCCTCGGCGCTTACATATTGGTGGCCGCGATGATGAGCGTCGCGGCAGGGGGAAGCCCCTCCCCGCGCGAGATCGCGCAGTACTTCGCCTTTACCCTGATTCCAATCGCAATCGGCTATCACCTTGCGCACTACTTCGTGTTCCTGCTCGTTCAGGGCCAATACATCATTCCGCTGATTTCCGATCCGTTCGGTTGGGGATGGAATCTGCTCGGAACCGCGGGATATCGCGTCGACATCGCTATCATCGGTGCACGCTTCGCGTGGTACACGGCGGTCACTGCGGTCGTCGTCGGGCACATGGTCGCCGTCTATCTGGCGCATAAGGTGGCGATGCGTGAGCTCGCACCGCGGAGTGCGGTCTTGCGATCCCAGGTACCGCTCACCGCGCTGATGGTGGTCTTCACCTTCATCAGCCTTTCGATTCTGGCCGAGCCGATCGTCGAACGCCGCGAGCCGGCACGTCCGTCGGCGTTAGCAGCGGCCGACATCGCCATCCCCGGCGACGCATTGCTGCCAGAACCCGGAACAGGCCGATTGCAGGCAGTCGGTCCGGACAAATTCGCGAAAGTAAAATTGACCTACCGTGTGCTCGGCTCCGCTTTCCATGATGGCACCAAGACGGGCGTCGCCGATCTCCTTTACGCCTACATGTTCGCCTATCGCTGGGGCACGCGAACCGACGCAAGCGACGGTCACTACGACCCTTCTGTCGATTCCGCGACGGCATCTATGCGCCGACAGCTTGCCGGTTTGCGGGCGACAGGGAGCGATGCAGTCTCGAGGTCGGTCCGCGTCGGCGACGTCAATTTCGTCCGCGAGCTCTTCACGATCGAGGTCTATGCAACGACCGTTCCTGAAGACCCTGAACGTGATGCGGTTGTGGATCCGCCATGGAGCACCCTTCCCTGGCATCTGATCGCCTTGATGGAGGAAGCAGTGGACCGCGGCTGGTGCGCTTTCTCAAAAGCGGAGGCGGCACGCCGTGGTGTTGAATGGCTCGATCTTGTTCGTTCGGAGCAAATGAACGCGCGGCTGGCATCGCTGGTCGAAACGTTTGCACGCGAGGGCTTTCGTCCCGGTGCGCTGCAGTCGCTCGTGAGCGCCGATGAAGCTCGCAGACGCTGGGCCGCGCTCGCTGCGTTCTACAAGGCGCACGGGCACTTCCTGGTCACCAATGGGCCGTATCAGGTGAAGCGCTGGTCGGCCGAAACTGTCACGCTCGAGGCGTTCAGGGACCTGACATATCCTCTCGGCGTGGGCTCGTATGATGCTTACGCGGTGCCGCGACGAGGTTACATCACCAACGTCGAGCAGGGAAAAAGTCGGATCAGGCTGTCCGGCGACATCGAGACGATCGTCAAATTTGCCCGGAGCTACCGAATCGAGCGGGTGCCGATACAGTCGGTCTCGCGCAATGTCCTACAGCGGGCGGCGCCGGAATGCCGGTACGTCATGGTCGACGACAAAGGCAGTGTCGTGCTTGCGGGCGCGGTCGCATTAGACGATGAAGCAACGTTTCAAATCGATTTGAACGGAAAACTTCCCAGCGGCAATTACACGCTCATGGCGCTGATCGCGGTCAATGGAAACGCGATGAATGCCCCTATCCGACTCATCCCCACGCAAATCGTCCCTGGTGAATAATCGATTTAGCACGATTTGATCGGTTCAGGATGTTGGTTGAGCGAAATCGCCTCCCATAGCTGTAGGCGATTGTTCATAAAAACAGTCCTTGTTGTAGGTACAAAGTCAAAAGGGAATACGCGGACATCGATCAAAATTTTGGACTATCCGAGGCAGAAACCGACTTTGCGTTTCTAACTTCCCCCGAAGTGAGCTAGCAAGTGCATCGAATATAAGGGTCCTCAATCCTAAAGGGATCTTGTTGCAGCCGGCAGCCTGATGAAAAAGAATCCATATTTCGCCCTGGCACTTGCGGCCTTGTTCTGGTCCGGTAATCACATCGTCGGGCGCGCAATAGCCGGCCACTTCCCACCGCTGACCATTTCGACAATCCGCTGGTTCATTCCCGCGATCATTCTTTGGATCGCAGGGCGTTCAAGAATTGCGCAAGACTGGCCACTGATCCGTCGGCATTGGATCACTATGCTCTGGCTCGGATCCACCGGCGGGATTTTATTCACTGCATTACAGTATGTCGGCCTGCAGTATACCAGCGCGGTCAATGTTTCAATCTTGAATTCGCTCGTACCTGTGCTGATCATTGCGGCAAGCACGGTGATTTTTCGGGAACAGATTTATCTTGGTCAATTGCTGGGCATCCTGACTTCGCTAATCGGAGTCTTGATCATTGTGACGAAGGGTAAGCTGGATGCTTTGCTGCAGCTTAGCTTCAATCATGGCGATGTCATAATCATCGCAAATATGATTGTTTTTGCGGTTTACGCCGCTTGTCTGCGCCTTGGTCCGAAAATCCACTGGATAAGTTTCTTGTTCGTGTTTGCCGTCGTTTCGGCGATCGGGACGATGCCTTTTGCGTTATTTGAGCTTGCGTCCGGGCGAATCCCGGAACTGAACGTCGGCACGATCGCGGCCGCGATCTACGTCTCAATTTTTCCAAGCTTGTTGGCATTTGCCGCCTGGAATTACGGTGTAGAGCACATTGGCGCAAATCGATCCGGACCATTCCTTCACCTCATTCCTCTCTACACGGCCCTGTTTGCTGGTATTTTTCTAAGCGAAAACATTATGGCCTTTCATGTTTTTGGACTGCTGTCGATTTTAATTGGTGTTTGGATCGCTGCGCGTGGTCATCCGCCGTCCAAATCAGCTTTGCAAAGCAACATCAGCAGCACCTAATCCCTTTCGATAGGCCCAACAGGCAAAGTTCGCCATTGCACGGGCAGCTGCCGGAGAGGCGCCTCCTTCGGCTAAGCGAATAATCACGAAGTAGCCAATTTGCCGTGTCGGTTTGCGATGTCCACTTTGGGTCATAAGCGGACATGCAGCGCAGGTTATTCTTCAATGCGCTCAATCAACGTCGGATCGTCGCCCGCCGCCTTCGAGCTGTTCACTCTCCGCGACACCGGATACATCTGCAGTGACCTCTGATCCCAGGGCCTGAGCAACTCCGGGCCCGCGCCTCCTGACAGCCACGAGTCAAACTGATAGGCGCAGCGGACCGCCTCTTTCAGGGGACGGCCAGACATGGAGCCTGAGCGATCGATTACGACCGACAGATTGAAGGGCTGGCGTTCGAACCCTTGCCCCCGTCGCTCGTCGGCGCGCACACGAAGTAGAACTTCGAGTTCATTGTAACGATGTTCAAGCAGGGCGGGCTTTTTAGGAGCAAAAAACCGTGAAAAAATAAACGAAAGAATCAGGATCAACCGACAAAAAAACGTGACGCAATAAACAAAAAGGTTCTGGCCTACAGAACGAAGAACAGAGAAAAAATTAGGCAGCGTTCTCAATGAAAAAGAAGTGCGAGCGTTAATAATTTGAAAGCCGACGACCACAGCGCCGCCGCTCGCCAACGCCGGTACCGCCAGCGGCGGGGCGACGGCGCGAGGACCATTACCTAGCCGATTGCGAGCCTTGGTTCTTTCTGCAGCGAAACGCTCAATTAGCGTCCGCTTTACCCCCCGAGCGCAACTTAGGATGTCCGTATGGGCAAAGCGGACATCAGAACGATCACAAGCGTTCAGGAAAGTAACGCAGCCACTCGAGGCAAAGTCACCTTGATTTCGGTGAACTCACCCGGCTGCGTATCGACCTCGATTGAGCCGCCGTGCTGCTTGACAATGATGTCGTGACAGATCGAGAGCCCGAGCCCGGTTCCTTCTCCGGCAGGCTTCGTTGTGAAGAACGGGTTGAACATCTTTTCTTTCACGTCAGGTGGAATACCGGTGCCGTTGTCCCGAATCTTGATTTCAACACGGTCCCCAAGGCTCCGTGTCGAGGCCACAAGGGTTGGCTCATAACCATCGCCATCGGCTTGGGCTTTGCGTTTTGTTGCCGCATAAAAGCCGTTCGAGATCAGGTTCAGAAGCACCCGCGTAATATCTTGCGGAAATACGTCGGCCTGCCCAGCGGCCGGGTCGAGTGACCGCTCCATGGTGATGTTGAAGCCTTGTTTCTCAGCTCGTGCACCGTGATAGGCGAGATTGAGGCTTTCCTCGACGA
>DAISKM010000313.1:0-4885 GCA_036820945.1 Pseudolabrys sp. | reverse complement strand
GGCGTGGCGGCGGTTGGGGTGGGGTGGCGTCGGCTTGGGCCTCGGGACAGGCCTTGCGCTCGGTCTCGCCGCTGGTCCGGGCTGGGGCGGATATTATGCCCCCTACGGCTATGGCCCCTACTATGGCGCCTATGCCTATGGCGGCGACTGCGTGATGCGTCGCCGTTGGGTCGTGAACCGCTATGGGCATCGCGTGTTGCGGTGGGTCCGCGCCTGCTACTGAGCGGGCACTCATCGGACTGTTTCGAACTGAAGGACACGTAAGCAAACGGCCGGGCAAATGCCCGGCCGTTTGTTTGATCGAATGACGCGAGTGGCTCAGAAGGCGTCGTATTGCTCAACCGGCAGATGACCAGTTGTTGCCATCATGGCGGTCGGGTTGATCGTGAAGTCCCCGCGCAATTTCGCGTCGGCTACCGTCGAGTAGTTCGACCAGCCGGCGATGACCAAGGTTGCCAAACAAGCTGCTACCAGGAGGACGCGCATTTGACTTCTCCCTGTCTCTGGAACGTGGGCCCCTGTTTGGAAGCCTCACGCGTTGCATGATTTTTGGATACGCCCGCGCCTGCGCGGCCGCTGTGTGGGCATCACAAAAAAGCGGATTTGATTGTCGTGGCCGGGGCGTTACTGATGCGCGCAGGTATGATTTTCCTCCTGCGCGCATGCGCCGATTAACTCGCTGTTTTTAATTAAAACCGACGCTAATTCCCTAATGGGTTCCACATAGAGCACCCGTAAGGTCGAGCTCCGATCAGGATACCTTTCGCCCGGGGCTCAGCATGGATCAGTCGAAACAGCAGCCTTCAAGCGCCGAGATTTTGACCTTTCCGCACATGTCGCGGAAGGACGAGCAGTTGTTGCAGACCGTGCTCAACAACATGTCGCAAGGCGTGCTGATGTTCGATTCGCAAACGCGCCTAATATTTTGCAACCAACGTTATATCGAATTGTATGGACTCTCTCCGGACATCGTAAAGCCGGGCTGCCTGCTGCGCGATCTGCTCCGGCATCGAATCGAGCGCGGCAACTTCTCGGGCGATCCGGATGAGTATGTAGCCCGGCTGGCGGAAGGCATCGCCGAGGGAAAAACGTTCAACCACATCGCGAATTTGCCGGATGGGCGGGCTTTTTCGGTCGTTAACAAGCCGGTTGCCGGCGGCGGCTGGCTGGCCACCCACGAAGACGTGACCGAGCGTCAACGTTCGGAAGAACGTATCGCGCACATGGCGCGTCACGACGCACTGACAGATCTGCCGAACCGTATTCTTCTGCTTGAACAGCTCAACCACGAGATCAAGCGGGTCAAGCGCGGCGAATGCCTGGCCGTGCTGTGCCTTGATCTCGACCAGTTCAAGAGCGTCAACGACGCGCTGGGTCATCACATCGGCGATGAGCTGCTGAAGCTCGTCGGCGAACGCTTGCGCGGCTGCACCCGGGAACTCGACATCGTTGCCCGCATGGGCGGTGACGAGTTCGCCATCATCATGACCCAGATGGAGCAGGCGCAGGATGCCGCAACGCTGTCAAAGCGAATTCGCGATTCGGTCGTCAGGCCGTACCAGGTCGAGGGACATCAGATCGTAACCGACATCAGCATCGGAATATCGGTTGCGCCGATGGACGCGGTCGAGTCGGACGAGCTTTTGAGAAACGCGGACATGGCGCTCTATGACGCCAAGGCCGACGGGCGCGGCACCTTCCGGTTCTTCGAGCCCGAAATGAATACGCGCATGAAAGTGCGCCGCGAACTGGAAATGGATCTTCGCAAGGCGCTCGCCGGCGAGCAGTTCGAGCTCCACTACCAGCCCCTCGTCGTGCTGGAGACGAACGAGGTCAACGGCTTCGAAGCGCTGCTGCGCTGGAATCACCCCCTACGCGGTCTGGTGTCTCCCGCCGACTTCATTCCGATCGCCGAAGAGACCGGCCTCATTGTTCCGCTTGGCGAATGGGTTCTCAAGACGGCCTGTGCCGAAGCCGTCAACTGGCCGAAGCATATAAAAGTTGCCGTCAATCTTTCGCCGGCGCAGCTGAACTGCCGCAACCTAGTCAACATGGTCACAGCGGCGCTTGCGGAATCCGGCATGCCGCCGCAGAAACTGCAGCTTGAAATCACCGAGACGGTGCTGCTGCAGAATACCTTCACGACGCTCGCCACGCTGCACGAGCTGCGCAAGATGGGCGTGCAGATCGCGCTTGACGACTTCGGGACGGGCTATTCCTCGCTCAGCTATCTGCGCAGCTTCCCCTTCGACAAGATCAAGATTGACCGCTCGTTCATTCAGGACCTTTCCAATGGCTCCGAGCCGCTGGCGATCGTGAATGCCGTCGCCGGCCTCGCGAAATGCCTCAACATGACCTCGACCGCCGAAGGCGTCGAAACGCGCCAGCAGATGGAAACGCTGCAGGCGATCGGCTGCACCGAGATGCAGGGCTATCTGTTCAGCCACGCCAGGCCGGCGCACGAAATCAGGCAGTTCTTTACCCAGGGCGGATTCAAGAAAGCCGGCGCGGCCTGACGTCCAACCTGTGAAGCCAAGTCCGCTTTGGCCTACAGGCCAGCATTTTTATCGACAGCTAACGCGGTTGCCCGGCAAATCAGTCGTGCGGCTCCACATCGGGGCCAGCGAGACGAGCAAGCCGCGCGGAAAGCCTGTCTTCGGGCGCATGAAACAGTTGTTGGTCCGTCTGCTGGTTGTGGACGTGATAGAGCTGCGGCGCCGCACGATTGACGTGTAACTGGAAAATGTCCGGCCGATTGTAGTGGCCTGCAAAGTCGTGCCGCAGCTTCATCTGGATACCAAGCTCCAAATTGCAGTCCGCATACAAGATGCCCTCTTCGGCTCCCATCGGTCCAGCAATGATGCGGCTCATGGGATCGACGATCAGGCTTCCGCCGCAGCAGTCGGGGTTTCTCAGAAATTTTTCTCCAGCGGGTCCAGCATCAAGCATTTCGATCATGCGTTCATCGACGGTCCCGCATGCGGAGATAACAAATGCTTTGCTCATCTGCGCAAAGGCCTGCGAGTCGATGGCCACCCGATTTCGCAGGGGGTCCCCGCTGGTCGGGAAATGATTGGGCCAACTCATGACGTGGATGCGAGTGCCCTCCGCGATCAGGGCGAAGACTGCCAACGGATTGGAATTCTCGCCGCAGATCAGACCCGATACCGGTCCAAATTCGCTTGCAAAGGCGCCGAAGGTGTCACCGTGCCCGCCGGTGTGAACCAGCCTTTCCCCAACCGTCGGCATGATCTTCTGGTGCTTGCGGATCAGCGATCCATCCGGACCTATATACAATTGTGTGTTGAAAAGAGTGCCCAAGGTGTTCGGCATTTTTTCACAAATGCCGACAACCACATAAGCATTGGCCTTCCGTGCCGCCGCACACAACGCATCGGTTTCGCTGCCGGGGATTTCAACCGCGTTCTTGAACAGCTCCACCGATAATTTGTTTGCGATTTTTCCGGTCGCAGGATGGTGGTGGAACCACACCGGGTGACCTGGAATGAACCCTTCAGGAAACCCGATCACGCGAGCACCCTTGCTGCCCGCTTCATCGATCAAACGGCACGCTTTATGGACGGATCCTTCTCGATCGAGGAAAACTGACGCTGCCTGCACCGCGGCCACGCGCACGATCTCGTATGAATCGCCACCCATCCGAATGCTCCTCGACACCAACCTACCCGATCAGCGGGCTAGCGGTCCATTGGCGCCGAGTTACGAGGTGGATGTGCCCTGGTTCATACGCGGACCTCACGCAACATCCGAATATGCGCGGGTCCATCTATCATCGGAGCGCGTGAAATCCATTCGATAGCTGCACACCTTGCATTCGTAGCGATATTCGATCGCTCCGCGACAAACTTGAACCTCTGTAAGCGGCATGGCCAGCGCACATACTGGACATGATGGACGCTGAGGAGTGGGCTGGCTTGCGATGAATTGATCGATTCGCGCAGAAATGTCGTAACCCTCTGCCAGCTTTAACCAGCGCGCTTCAGCTTCGAAATATAACACGCGATCTTCGGGGTTCTTGGTCTCGAGGGCGCGCTCTTTCGCTGCAAGCGCCCTTGTGTAGCAATACCTCGCATTCCGATTGGCCACTTTCAGCATATTCAAGGTTTCCCTAAGGTTTGCGATCAGGTGCCACGAAGGGATTTGTCTCCGCCGTCTCGCGTTTGGTGAAGCACGTCTCAAGTCGCTCAAAGGCTGCCGCACTTCGATCCAGCGGCACTCGCAGGGTGGTTCCTTCTCCACGCACTTCAAAAACGTTTGCGACACGGAGGTTTGAATTGAGACGCGAGTCCTCAAGCGCGATGGTCACGCTTTTCGTTTCGGCCAAGGCCTGAGCATCTACCGAGCGCGAACCGGCAACGAGACGGACCGGGTAGGTTTTGCCTCGATTGAGCTTCCATTTTGGCGAGTCAAGAAACACCAGCAGTCCGTCTTGAGCGCGCACAAAAGTTATTCCCAGCTCGCCTGCAGAACGGGTCATGGTGCAGCTTTCGAACTTGTCTGTCTTGTAGTGGGTTGCAATGGCCCAAGGACCAATGGACACCGTCTGGCTGTCTCGAGACTGAGCTCCAGCCGACGGTGCGAAGAAAATCACGAACAAAAGAGCAAATGACTTTCGCATTGCTTACCCCTTGTCTCCGTCAACTTTCTTGAACTTGGTCCCGGGATTTCTTAGGCGGTTTCTCGCAGGTGATAGCAAAACGGTTGCGTTCCGCTTGTTCAGCAAGACGCAGATAGGCGCGCGCCAGATTTTCAAATTCAGATTTGTCGGCGGCAACGCTTTCTGTCTGAGCCTTTGCGCTGAGCTCAGCCGCCCGTAGCAGATATTGTTCGCGTTGGGGCATCCCCGCGACCCCCGAACTAAGTC
>DAISKM010000312.1:0-4895 GCA_036820945.1 Pseudolabrys sp. | reverse complement strand
CCGAACATCACCCGGTAGAGCGTAAATGCGGTATGCTCGAGCATGCTGCCGTCAGCAAGCATGGCCACGAGTGTGCGCCCAATCGTTGGCAGCGTGGGCAGCAACGCCGGCGCGAAGTAGCCGCTTCGGGCCATCGCCTCATAGACGGCGGCGGCTCCGAGCACCGCAAGCGTGCCGCGCACAAGCGATCGCCGGCTTTGTCCTGTCTCAGTCATGACGAAATCATGCCCCAGCGCACCACTGTGTAATTTTCAATCTTCTGAAAAACGAGTTTTTCAAGTGCGAGCCCGATGACAGCGATCACCACGATGCCGGCAAGCATTGCATCAGTGTTGAGGAACTTGCGGGCGCCGAAGATCAGCCAGCCGAGGCCCCATGGCACGGCAGCCAGCATTTCGACTGCGACCAGGATACGCCACGCCTGCGCCAGACCGAGCCGCAAGCCGGTGAGGATGTATGGCAGTGCGCCCGGCAAGATGACGTGGCTGAACAATCGACGATCGTCGGCCCCCATGGCCTGCGCGGAGCGAACCCATATTTCCTTGACAGCTTTCACCCCGGTCCAGCTGTTGAAGATGATTGGAAACGCCGAGACGAAGCCGACCAGCAGCACCGACGAGACATTGCCGAGGCCGAACCAGAGCAGGAACAGGGGTGCGTAGGCGAGCCCGGGGATCGGCGCGCCAATGGATACCAACGGGAGCAAGATATCCTCCGCGCGGCGCGATCGGCCCATCAGCACGCCGATTGTCACGCCGACGACGCCGGCAAGCGCAAATCCCGTAAGCAGGCGCATGATCGTTTCGATGGCGTGACGAGGCAAAATACCGGTCATCGTCAAATGCACGAATGAGGCTGCCACTTCTTCAAGAGGCGGAAACAGACGACGTGGAAAGACTCCGGCCCAGGCGATGACTTCCCAGATTGCGCCGACGACGATGAATGGAAATAGCGTGCGCGCCACAAGTCGCCATCGCTCGGCCAGCACAGCGCCGCGATCAGCGGTTATGGTGGTGACGGCATCCTGCATCGGTTGCCCGCACTCCTCCCGGAAGACCTGCCAGCCTTTGAAGCTTTTTCTGACCCTGCGGCCGTTCCAGGCCAAAGGATAGTGCGCTTTAAACTCTGACCACAAGAACGCACACCGGGCGAATTGCGCCATGGACCGCCACTGGCGCAATCGCCACAGAACGGGTAAAGCCCCGGCACGCGCACGCATCGTGTCAGTTTTGAACGGAGAGTTTCGTGATGTCGAAGAATGCACAGAAGATCGGCTGGATCGGAACCGGGCGCATGGGCTTTCCCATGGCGGAACGCCTGCTCAAGGCCGGCCACGATGTAACGGTCTGGAATCGCACTCGGGCAAAAGCCGAACCGCTGGCCGCTAAGGGCGCAAAGATTGTCGACAAGCTCCCGGATTTGGCCTCCTGCGATGTCGTCTTTTCGATCGTGTCTGAAGGCAAGGATCTGGAGCAGGTATTGTTTGGAAAGGACAGTGTCCTTTCGGGCGCAGGCAAGACGCCGGGAGTGTTTGTCGACTGCTCCACCATTTCGGTTGAGGAGTCCGCCGACATACGCAAAAAACTGAAGGCGCGTGGCGCCGACTATGTCACCGCGCCTGTGTCCGGCAACGCCAAGGTCATCAAGGCCGGCCGGCTTTCGTCGGTGTTATCGGGACCCGAGGCGGCGTGCAAAATGATAATGCCGCTCATGGAGGCGATAGCGCCGCAAGGGGTTTCCTATGTGGGCGATGGCGAACTCGCGAGGGTGTGCAAGATCGCTCACAATGTCATGCTCGGCGTGGTGATCGAAAATCTCATCGAGATTACTCTGCTGGTGAACAAAATGGGCGTTCCGCGCCACGCTTTTCTCGCTTTTCTCAATAACGGCGTAATGGGCTCGATGTTCACCCGCTATAAATCGCCCGCGCTGGTCAATCTCGACTGGACCACGACCTTCACGCCGGAATTGCTGCGCAAGGATCTCGATCTCGGTCTTGAGCTTGGCCGCGAGATGGACGTGCCAATGCCGGTGACGGCGACGGCACGCGAAGTGCTGCAAGGACATTTTGGCCATGCGATCCTGCAGTCGGATCCGGAAGCTTACCTGAACAAGGACTTCGCTGCGCTCATGGAGACGATGGCTCTCGCTGCCGGCATGAAACTCGCGCCGGAGAACAAGAACGTTCCGACGGGACTCGAGGGTTAAGTTACGTGCACGGCCGGGGCTAGCCCGGGCATGGCCGAGCGGCCGGATAAAAAAGGGGCCCCTTGCGGGGCCCTGTGTGCATAAGGTGGAGGATTCACGCCGCCGTCTAAGCCTGAAGGGAGGAAAAACGGCGGCTGCGCACGTCTCCACTCAACCGGTCCCGGGCCGTTATCACAAGTAAATTGGCCGTAAATTTCATAGTGGATATGCGAGGACCACATTTCCCTCGTTCGATCGAACGAGGGATTGCTAAACGGAGTTGGAAACGTGACTCTCGTCAATAACGGTGACTGATCGGCAATTCCTCCGCCGGGAACAGCGAAATCACGCGGCAGCCCTTGTCGGTGACGACCATCTCTTCCTCGATGCGCGCACCCGAATAACCATCGGTGGCCGGGCAATAGGTCTCGAGCGCGAACACCATGCCTTCTTTGATCTCCGTCGGATGGTCGAGCGAGACCACGCGCGAGATGATCGGCCGCTCATGCAGATTCAGGCCAAGGCCATGGCCGAATTGAAGGCCGAATGCCGACAATTCGTCGGGGAAGCCAAACTCCTGTGCCTTCGGCCAGACGCGCGCGACCTCGTCGGTCATCACGCCGGGCCGGATCAACTCGATGGCGCGATCGAGCCACTCGCGTGCCTTCTTGTAAGCGTCGTGCTGCGCGGGCGTGGCGCGGCCGACATTGAAGGTGCGGTAATAGCAGGTGCGATAGCCCATGAAGCTTTGCAGAATGTCGAAGAAGGCCTGATCGCCAGGCCGGATCAGCCGGTCGGTGAAATTATGCGGATGCGGGTTGCAGCGTTCGCCCGATATGGCATTCACCGCCTCAACGTCATCGGAGCCGTGCCGGTAGAGGAATTCATTGACCTTGGCGACAATGTCATTTTCGCGCACCCCTGGTTTGAGCTCCTCGTTGATCATGTGATAGGCGCCGTCGACCATGGCCGCGGCGCGATTGAGAAGCGCGATCTCGTCGGCTGACTTGATCTCGCGGGCCTCCAGCATGACCTGCTGGCCATCGACGATCTTCATGCCGGCCTTCTGCAACTCGAACATCATTGCCGGCTCGATGATATCGACGCCGACCGGCATCTTTTCGACGCCGGCGTCCTTCAGCAGTCCGAAGATTTCCTTGGCATGCTTGGCCATCAGGCCGAACGAGGGTTGCACGGTGCCGCGCAAGCCGAGAAGGCCCGCCTTGCAGTTTTCCGGCTTCAGCCAGGGCGCATAGAGCCGGTGGTGCACGGCGGCCGAACCAAAGTCCCATAGGATCGGTTCGTTATCGCGGGCGAGCAGCGCCCAGCGGCAGATCTTATCGCGCTCCCATTCGCCGATCTTGGTCGAAGTCAGGTAACGGATGTTATTGACGTCGAACACCAGCAGCGCGCCGCACTCGGATTGCTCAAGGGCCTGCTTGGCCCGGCCAAGCCGATAACGGTGCAGGCGGCGATACTCGACGCGTTCCTCGAAATCGACGCCCATGGTGCCAAGCGCCGGCAACGCGCGCCCCCAGTTGTAGCGCGGGTTAATGTCCTCGGCGCGGATCTGCAGCGGCTCGCGCGTTCTCTCGTCCATGGTCGTCTCCTCTTACGCGGTATTGGTGGCCGGGTGCTTTATAGCCGGCAAGGTCGTCGCATTATAGGCCTCGGCGGCGCCGCTGTCCGGCAACGCGGATATGACTGATGTTAATTTGCCTCGATCTGGGCGTCTTTGATCACGCCACCCCAGACCTCTGTTTCCTTCCTGATAAAGGCGGCGGCCTCGGCCGGCGAACCGCCGGCGGCGTGCAAAGTGATCTTCGCGAAGTGATCCTGGGCTTCACGGCTTTGCAGAACCTCGTTCACCGCCCTGTTGAGCCTGGCAATGACTGCGGCTGGCGTCTTCGGAGGTGCGACCAACGCGTTCCAGGTGCCGGACTCGAAACCCTTCACGCCAACTTCATCCAGTGTCGGGATATCGGGCAAGCTGGGGATTCGTTTATTGGTGGCGACTGCGAGGATGCGCGCCTTGTCGCCCTGATGCAGTTTGATGGCCGACGCAAGCTCCATGAAGATGAAGTCTACATGACTCGCGATAATATCATTGAGCGCGGGCGCAGTGCCCTTGTAAGGCACATGCACCAATCTGGCGCCCACCACGCGTTCGAACAGCGCTGCGGTCAGGTGTGACGTCGTGCCGATGCCTTGCGAGGCATAGTTGATCTTGCCGGGGTTTGCTTTGACAAAGGAGATAAATTCCTCCGCCGTTTTGGCAGGAAAATCGGGACGCACCAGCAGCACATTGGCGATCGAAGTCATGATCGCCACCGGCTCGAACTGCGTCGGATCGAAATTCATTTTCTTGTAAAGAAGCGGATTGACGGTCAGCGGTGCAGGCTGTGCGGCGAGCAGTGTGTATCCGTCAGGATCGGAGGTGAACACAGCCTCGGCGCCGATATTCCCGGCCGCGCCGGCGCGATTCTCCACGACGACAGGCTGGCCCAGCCTCTGGTGCAGTCCTTCGGCAACGATGCGCGTCACCGTATCGACGCCGCCCCCTGCGGGCACGCAGACGATGATCTTGATTGGCTTGTTAGGGAACGTGGCTGCGGCATCCTGCGCCAGCGCGGCTGCTGCGAGGAGGAACGTCGCCGAAATCAAAACGGGAAGCGCGCGCACCGTGTTCTCCTTACCCGCGACTACGC
>DAISKM010000311.1:0-4924 GCA_036820945.1 Pseudolabrys sp. | reverse complement strand
ACTCCGGCGCGCCCATCAGGCAGCGTCCGATCGCCAGCATCTGCTGCTCGCCGCCGGAGAGCGTGCCGGCGGCCTGGAATCGGCGTTCGGCAAGCACCGGGAACAGCTCATAGACCTTTTCCAGGTTCTGCGCGTGCGATGAACGTGCCCGCGGCAAGAGCGCTCCCATCGCAAGGTTTTCGGCAACCGACAGCGACGGAAAAACCTGGCGGCCTTCGGCAACCTGTCCGACGCCGAGATCGCAAATCCTGTGGCTCGGCCAGCCGGCAATATCGAGGCCGCGAAAGAAGACGTTCCCGCGCGTCGGCCTGTGCATGCCGGCAACAGTCCGGATCAGTGACGTCTTGCCCGCGCCGTTGGCGCCGACAATAGCGACAATCGCGCCTTCCTGAATCTCAAGCGACACCCCATCGAGCGCCTGCGCGTCGCCGTAGAAGACGTCGAGATTTTCTACCTTCAGCATCATGCGACCGCCTCTGCACCCAGGTAGCTGTCGATGACCGCGGGATTACGGACAACCTCGCCGGGCGTTCCTTCGGCAATCGCGGCTCCGTGATGCATCACCAGAATGCGACTGGCGAGCGCCATGACGGCTCGCATGACATGCTCGATCAGCAGGATCGTAAGTCCCGTCTCCTGATTGAGCTGCTTGAGGATACCAACCATGCGGTCGGTCTCGGTCGGCCTTAATCCGGCCATCACCTCGTCGAGCAGCAGCAGAGTCGGTTCGGTGGCCAGCGCGCGCGCTACCTCCAACCGCTTGCGGTCGGGAAGCGTCAGCGAGGATGCGCGTTGCGCGCGCTTGTCGTACAGATCGAGCCGGCGGAGGATTTCCAGCGCGCATGCGCGCGCGTCCTGCACGTGGCCCCGGTGCAAAAGCGCACCGACGATCACGTTATCCTCGACGCTGAGCGCCGGGAATGGCCTCACGATCTGGAACGTTCGGCCGATGCCACGGCGGCAAACCTGATCCGGCGAAAGTCCATCGATACGCTCGCCAGCGAATGTGATCGTGCCGCCGTCGGGCGAAAACACTCCGGCAATCACGTTGAAAAGCGTGGTCTTGCCGGCGCCATTCGGCCCGATGACCGCAAAGATCTCGCCTTCCGGCACTGCAAGGCCGAGGGCGTCAACGGCGACCAGGCCGCGAAAGCGCTTGGTAACCGCGCTGACTGACAGCAGTGCGCTCATTGTTTGCGCTCCGTAAGCCCGAACCGCCGCGCCAACCAGGGCCAGACCCCTTCGGGCAATGCAACGACCACCAGCAGAAGCACGATCCCAAAGAACACCTGTTTTATTCCGGGCACGTCGACACCAAGAATCTCTAGCAGCGTTCGCAAGCCTTCGGACAGGCCTTCCAGAATGAAGGTTCCCAGGATCGGGCCGAACAGCGTTCCGATGCCGCCCACCAGCGGCCCAAGAATGATTTCGATCGAGCGTGAAATATTAAACACCTGCTCGGGAAAAAGATTGTTGTAATAGAACGCGTAGATCACGCCGGCGAATGCGGTCATGCCCGCGGAGATCACCACCGCGATCATCTTGTAGCGAAATGTATCGATACCGACTGCGCGCGCGGCCTCCTCGTCTTCGCGGATCGCGAGCCAGAAATAACCGATGCGACTCTGCAGCAGAGCCCGGCAGGCGATGAAGGCAAGCACCGTCGCGATCAGCAGGATGTAGTAAAACATCACGGGATGGCCGCGCAGCTGCCACAGATCGTTGTGAGTGTATTGTGCAACGGGCAGGAACAGTCCGGACGAACCGCGCGTCCAGGCGAGATGATCGAAGCCGACGCGCGCAAACTCCGCAAACGCGATGGTCAGGATCGCGAAATACACGCCGCTGACGCGGAAGCGAAACGCCAGATAGCCGATAAACGCGCCGGTCGCTGCCGCGATCGGCACCGCCGCCAGCAGTCCGAGCCAGGGCCCGATACCGAAATGCACAAAAAGCGCCGCCGCGACGTAGGCACCGAGCCCTACATAAAGGGCATGGCCAAGGGACAACTGTCCGGCAAAGCCCATCATGATGTTCCAGGCCTGGCCGGTGTAAGCAAAGTAAAGGATCAGGATCAAGACGGTGAGCAGGTAGTCGCTGGCGAAGAACGGTGCGATCAGAGCCGCTGCCAGCAGGATTGCGAGCAGCACCAGGCCTCGCCGCGTAACTCCGGCGGTCACTCGCGCGATCATGCCGTCCTCTTGCCCATGATGCCTTGCGGTCGAAACAGCAGCACAAGCACCAGAATGGCAAAGGCGAACATGCTCTTGGCCGAGGGCGTGAAGAGAAGCCCGGCCAGAGCTTCGGTCAGCCCGATCAGGACGCCGCCGACCAGCGCGCCAGGCATGGAGCCAAGGCCGCCGGTGATGACGATCACGAACGCGAGCAGCGTATAGGCGGGACCCACCGCTGGCGTAACGTCGAAAATGAGCAAAAGCATGCATCCTGCAGCGCCGACACAAGCGGCGCCTATACCGAAAGTCAGCGCGTACAGTCGTCTGACGTCGAGGCCGACCACCATTGCGCCTGTGTAGTTATCGGCGCAGGCGCGGATCGCCGTACCCAGGTTTGTAAACTGGAAGAATGCGAACAAAGCTGTGGTCACGACGACAGCGGTAAATCCCGCGTAGAGCTTGGTGGCGTCCACGATCAGCGGGCCGAGCTGAAAGCTGTCGTAGGCATAGGACGCCTGGACGTTCTGCGAGTCGGGACCGAACAGGATCAGCAGCGCGTTCGTGATGATGATCGCGATGGCAACCAGCAGAAGGAACTGACTGTGCTCGGGACGGGTGATGAACCGATTGATCAGGCCGGCTTGCAGCAGATACCCGAACGCAAACAACACCGCCGCTATGGGCACCAGCATCACAAGAGGATCAAGATGGAACGCCGAGAACAGCGTCACGGCGATATACATGGCGATCGTCATCATTTCGCCATGGGCGAAGTTGACCACGCGGACGACGCCAAAAATCACCGACAGGCCCAGCGCCATCAGGCCATAGACCAGCCCGGTCAGAATCCCGCCGACGGCGACATTGAGATAGATATCAACGGGCACTGTCCCCCACCTTTTGCGTCATCGCCGGCGTTGTCCTGATCTCAGGCATGCACGGCTT
This sequence comes from Pseudolabrys sp., assembly GCA_036820945.1. GTDB lineage: Bacteria > Pseudomonadota > Alphaproteobacteria > Rhizobiales > Xanthobacteraceae > Pseudolabrys. The sequence continues at coordinate 1,805 of DAISKM010000311.1, read as the reverse complement.
TGCCCCATGACGGCTACGCTTTTAAAGCGACGCCGGCATCAGCTGCGCTTGTCGTACGGCTTGAGCGGCCATTCTACCTTGGCATTGGCCGCCACTTTTGGTGCCACGGTCACAAGCTTGCCGCCGCGATTTTGGATTGCGGAATTCTTCAGCTTGTCGTTCTGACCCTTTTCGTTGAACTGAATGCCGGGGCCTGGGCTCACATTGTTGGTGATATTCGTGCTGCGCACCGCATCGGCGAGTGCCTTAGGATCTGCTGAGCCAGCTCGCTTGTAGGCATCGGCGGCAACAAGCAGGGCCTCGAACGTGTAGACGTGGTTGGTATTGAGATTAATGCCAGGATGTGCCTTGGCGAGCGCGGCCTCGAGCGTTTTGCTGAGCGGTTTGTTCGGATCGTACCAGGGTACAAAACTCAACGGCCCGTCGGACAGCTTGCCGAGAGTTTTCAGATACTGATCCTCATACCAGCCGGGGCCCATACTCAGGATCGCCATCGGCGACCACCGCTGCTTCACCAACTCGCGCGTTAGCAGGATGGCATCGTTGAGCCTGCTCACCATCAACAGGGCATCGGCGCCCGTGGCTTTCGCTTTGGCAATTTCGACCGACAGGTCTCTTGCCGCCGGATCATAGGCGATAGTTTCGACGAGATTGTACGGCATGTTGAATTTCGGCATGACCGCGCCGATTCCGCCCTTCATCGCGGTCCCGAAGGTGTCGTTGACGTGCATGAACACGGCGCTCTTTGGCGCCGAGCCCGCGGCCTCGAATATTTCCTTCTGGTTTGCGAAGGCATCGCTCAAGATCATGCCCGCTGTTGGAAAGTTGCGAAATACGAACTTGTAGCCTTGCTCGGTGATCTGAGGCGCCGCAGCAATATTGATGACGTAGGGAATACCCTTCTGCTCGGCGACCTGCGCGATCGCCGTGCTCTGGCCGGAATCGAAGGCGCCAACCAGAATTTGCGCACCCTCGCTGATCAATTTCTCGGCCCGCGAGCGGGCGACATCGACGTTGGTTTCGGTATCGCCATTCATGATCTGGAGGGGCGGCATGCCGAGATCCTTGAGGACACCGGCTGCAATATCGACGCCGCGCTGGCAGTCCTGGCCGATGCCGGCCTGGAAACCCGAGCGAGGGAGCAACACGCCCACTTTCAGGGCAGCGCTCTGCGCGCGCACAATGTTGAATGGGGCCGTGCCGGCAAGGGCGACGGCGCCGAGAGCCGTCGCGACAGTGCGTCGCGTAAGGTGTCTGTCGTTGTTGTGGGGTTTGTGGCTCATGCTGATGCTCCTCCTCGGCCGTACGGCTGTTGGCGGATCATGCCGGATTTTCGGTCAATTCAACAAGCGAGAACAACGGCTGGTCTATGCCGCAAATAGCCGCTCGACCGCCGCAGCAATGCGGAACAGCCGTTGGTCCTGGCCGTTGCGGGCGACCAGCATGAGGCCCGTCGGCAATCCGCTCTCGCGCGGCATAGGCAATGAGATGGCGCAGAGATCGAAGAAATTCACGATCAGTGTGTTTCGCAGCAACATCGCATTCTTGCGGGCAAATTCATCTGCCTTGGCGACCTCTTCCAGAGTAGGCGCAACCATTGGCGTGGTTGGCCACGCCAGGACATCGACATCGGCGAGCCGCTGATCCATCGAACGGATGAGACGACCCCTTTCCCTAACCATATCGATATAGTCGGCCGCGTTGATATTGCGTGCACGTTCCAGACGTACTCGCACATTCGGATCGATCGCGTCCGCGCGGCGCGACAACGAGTCACGATGGATGGCGAAGGCTTCCGCCGGCTG
>DAISKM010000310.1:0-4924 GCA_036820945.1 Pseudolabrys sp. | reverse complement strand
AGGCTGAGCGGAGCGAAGAGCAATGATCGGAAGGCTCGTGGCGACGACGATTGCGGCCCTGGCGCTCGGGCAGGTCCTGGAGCCGCACGACGCCGTGCTGGTACCACTCGCCGTAGGGCCGGCGGGTGGCCACGCGCCGCTTGACCTCGTCGTTGGGCCGCTTCTGCATGCGCAGGCCGAATTCCTTGGTCTGGTCCGCCAAGGTTTGCGCCTGCCGGGCCAGGAACTCGCTCTGGCACTGCGCGAACTCCTGCGGTTCCTTCACGCGTGCGAGCTTCTGCCCGTACTCCATCGTGTTCGACAGCGTCTTCTCGGTCACCGCGGCGGTCTGCTCGCGGATCGCGGAGCACTGGCTCTCGAAATCCTCCGCCATCTTGCGCGTGATCCGCATCAGCGCGTCCAGGGTTCGCTTGCCCTGGGTGAAGCTTTCCTCCGCGAACTCCCGGCTCCAGGTAAAGCCGACTGCCGCCGCCTGCATTGCGCGCTCGCCGGTTTGCTGGGCGAATTCCGTATCTCTAGCCATTATATCCTTCTCCCTTTCCATCCCACGTGGATGTTGTGCACGTATATCTTGTGTGGATTGACGACGCTCGTGCCGTCACTTGGCCAACGGTCTCATGCACGTCCTGTTCCTCCAATTTGGTAAAACTAAGTCGCCACTGTCTTTATTTTTAGCGGAACGCGCGCAAGTTCGCGGCGTTCGTCCAGCGCTCGCGAAATTCCGTCAAAGCGCGCGATTTCCGGCGCAAGCCGCCGCAACTTTCTTACTTGCCGGCCGATCCTGCTCGTTTTCTCATAGCATTTCGGCATGGGAGGACTGCGTCACATGAGCACGGAGATTCTAATTCTCTTGCTGCTCGGCGCGCTGGTACTCGCGAACGTCCCGCTCGAGTTCATCGCGCGCTGGCGCAATCCGCCGATCGGCGAGTTCCTCGATATTGATGGCGTACGATTGCATTTCCTAATCGTCGGCGATCCCGAGGCGCCGCCGCTCGTCATGTTCCACGGCAATGGAACACTCCTGCAGGATCTCACCATCAGCGGGCTGGTGGAGGCCGCGGCGAGCAAATTCCGCGTCATATGTTTCGATCGCCCGGGCTTCGGCCACAGCAGCCGGCCGCGCAACGTAATCTGGAGCCCAGAGCGACAGGCCGAGCTCTTCTGCGCGGCGCTGACGCGACTCGGCATCGAGCGCCCGCTGGTGCTCGGCCACTCGTGGGGCACGCTGGTTGCGTTGGCGATGGCGGCGCGCAACAGCGAGCGCGTGAAGGGTTTAGTCCTGGTCTCCGGCTACTACTTCCCGACCTGGCGCTTCGACGTCTGGTTCGCGAGCATCGCCGCCATCCCGGTCATCGGCGCTGCCCTGCGCTACACCGTTTCTCCGATTTCAAGCTGGCTCGGCCTTCCGCTGTTTGCGAAGAAAACCTTCGCGCCGAAGTCGGTGCCGGACATCGTCAAAAAAGAATATCCGCGGCTGATGCTGATCCGCCCCAGCCAGTTGCGCGCGGTGGCCGAGGACTCGGCTTTCCTGCTGCCGTCCGCCGCCGCGCTCACGGTGTCATACCGCCGCCTCGAGTGCCCCACCGCGATCATCGCCGGACGCGACGACGAGATCGTCCGCAGCGAACAGGCGGTGCGGCTGCAGATGGCGATGCCGCACGCAGCCGTGGCGATCGTGCCGGAGGCCGGGCATATGGTGCATTATTTTACGGCCGATGAGATTGTGAAGACGGCGGAGTTGGTGGCGGTGGAGGCTGGGCCATGAGCGCGGTGTCGGCCTGTCGCGTTTGAATTGTTGCTCGCTTTTTATCAGATACAGTAGAGACTGCATTCCAATAACGGGGAAACATCCAAAACGTGAGCCGTAAAGACTAGCTTCGCATTCGGCCGGTAAGACATGCGCCGGCGCGAGCGACATGCTCCGACGCACGCAATGTTGTTTTGTACGTGGCGATTGGGCTAGTCTTTTATAAAATTGGTCGTGCTCACGCTGATGAGTGCGCCGGAAAGTATCGCATCTCTTGGTAGACGCGATTCTTGAAAGAGGGAGGGCTTCCAGATGTCGTGGAATCTGGTCCGCTGCGCACTCCTGTGCGCCGCGATCACCGCAATGGCTGCAAGCGCGCATGGCCAGGATTATCCGACACGGCCCGTGACCATCGTTGTACCGCTGGCCGCCGGCTCCGGGATGGATGCTCTGGTGCGCCTGTATGCGGACAAATTGCAGAGCGTGCTCGGTAAGCCGGTCGTGGTGGAAAATCGCCCTGGCGCGGCGCTGATGCTGGCCACCGCGACGGTCGCCAACGCTCCCGCCGATGGCTACACCCTGCTCGTGGCGACCTCGTCCGCCATGGCGATCAACCCTGTCCTTTACAAAAAGGTGAATTACGACCACGTGAATGATTTCGTGCCGATCTCGTTCTATGTGAAGTCGCCCTTCATCCTCGTCGTCAATCCCGAATTGTCGGTAAAATCGGTTCCCGATCTCATCAAGTATGTGAAAGACAGCAAGACTCCGCTGTCCTATTCCTCGCCCGGCGCCGGCGTCGCCCAGCATCTCTCCGTCGAATACATGAAGAAACGCTTCGGGCTCGAAATCACGCACGTGCCCTACAAAAACACGCCTCAATCCATTCAGGACATCGCCGCCGGCCATGTGCAGCTCGGGTTCGCGGAAGCCGGCGCGTCGTTGCCGCTGATCCGTGATGGCAAGCTGCGCGCGCTCGCGGTGTCGGCGACAACCCGCATTCCGTCGCTGCCGGATGTGCCCCCCTTCGCGGAAGCCGCCAATGCACCGGATTTCGAGGCTGTGTCTTGGCACATCCTGTTTGCGCCGGCCGCCACACCCAAGCCGATCGTCGAACGCCTGCACAAGGAGATGAGGAAGATCATGGCTGACCCGGAAATGATCAAGCTCACCGAGAAGATCGGTCTGATTCCGGTCGATTCACCCGATATTGCCGGCATCCAGAAATATCTGGCCTCCGAGCGCGAAAAATGGGGCACATTGGTGAAGCAGCTTGACTTGGCCGGGACGATGTAACCGCTAGGCGCATTCGTTGTCTGCCAGACAGGATCGCTGACCGCGCTGATTGTGCCTAGTTTAGAGTAGTTCAGCGCAAAGCCAGCGAACTTTGGCGTGGCGGAGGAAAATGTACCGAGAGTGGGCAAGGATATTGTGCAGACCCATAGGCCTCACTCTTGTTTGAGGCCGAGATCCTCGATCAGCTTTTTTTGCTCGATCAATTGTGCCGCGACGTAGTGGCGATAATCGTCTGTACTCATATAGGCCGCCTCCTGGTCTAGCTTAGCGGTGGCCTCGAGATAGCCAGGGTCTTCGGCGCCTTTTTTGAAGGCGTTGTGGATAATCTTCACAACCTCAGGATCCATTCCTTTCGGGCCGGCGATGCCGAACGGTGAGTTCGACACCATATTGATGCCAACCTCGCGCAACGTCGGCACATCGGGCCAGTTCTTGCTGCGTGCGCCGGTCCACAACACCAGCAAACGCAATTGCCCACTATTCACCAGGGACGACCACCCGGTCGCGTCAGCGAGCGCATCGATATGGCCACCGAGCAGCGCCGCAGTCGTTTCCGACGTACCTTTGAACGGGACGTGGACCCACTTGACGCCCTGTTGCTTCGCGATCTGCTCCATCGTGATATGAAGCGTGGTGCCGGCGCCAGGGGTCCCATAGTTGAGTTTACCGGGATTGGCCCGCGCATAATCGATCAGCTCGCGAAAAGACTTCCAAGGCGCATCGCCGCGAACCACGACGCCGAAGGTGTAACCGCTCACGCCGATGATGTAGGTCAAGTCGGTCGCAGGGTCCAAAGTGGTTTTGCGCATGAACGGCAAACGGAACACCGTGATCGGAATCTGCACCAAAGTGTAGCCGTCGGGTGCCGCGTTCTGCGCGACTTGCTGGGGCCCAAGCACACCGGATGCGCCCGGTCGATTTTCGATGATGATCTTCTGCTTGAGATATTTTTCCGTAGCAGAGGCGAGGGCTCGCATTCCGATGTCGGTTGTGCCGCCGGCAGACCAGGGTACGACCATAGTGACCGGCCGATTGGGATAGTCTGGCGCATGCAAAGCACACGGGCCACCGAGCGTAAAAAGCGCGGTGACCAACGCCAGAAAAATTCGTGATGTCATGGCGCGGTTCCCCATGCGCAGGAATTAGCCTATATCCCCATCTGCGAGCTCTGCAACGGGCCGATCCGCCTTCGCAAATTCCGCGCAACCGAAAATGTATGATGTCCGCTTTCGGCCCACAGCGGTCATGGGCTCTTGCACTGCACATGTCCGCTTTTGACCCAAAGCGACATGCAACTTCCACCTACTCACATTCAGTGTGCTAGTTTGTGCTAGTACGAATGCCCTGCTGAGGTTTGGGGGGCGGCAATGAGAGGCCGCGAGTTCATCCGGCTCTTTGCCGGCGCATTGGCGACATGGTCCCTTATTGCGCACGGGCAAAATTCGCCTGCCGACTATCCGGATCGTCCGATCACCCTAGTCGTTCCTTATGCGCCCGGAGGCGGCAACGACGTGTTGGCGCGTGCAGTCGCCGAGCACATGAGTAAGTCGCTCGGCCAGGCGCTGGTAATTGAAAACCGAGGTGGCGCCGGCGGGTCGGTCGGCACCCGCCAGGTCGCCAAAGCCGCGCCCGACGGCTACACACTCGGGCTTGGCGGCACGGCACACTTGCTATCGATCCGACGCTTTATCCGAATGCGGGCTACGATCCACGCAAAGACTTTGCGCCGATCGGCCTGATCGCAACCAGTCCGCTCATAATCCTGGTGAACCAGTCCGTACCCGCACATAACGTGCAGCAGCTGATCGCACTGGCCAAGGCGCAGCCGGGTAAGCTGAACTATGCCTCAGCTGGTGTTGGAAGCGGTATACATCTCGGCAC
>DAISKM010000309.1:4552-4925 GCA_036820945.1 Pseudolabrys sp. | reverse complement strand
TTGCGATGGCGACGTGTCCAATTTGCAAATCGGAGGCAGAGGAAATTGAGGGCGACACCTTTGACGGTGTGTGGTTCCGATGTCTGAAGCATCGTGAATTTGGCGTATCGGACACGGCATTGAAAACTAGAAAGGACGCGGAGCCGGAGCAATGGGAACGCGCGCTAAAAAAAGCGATTGAGCGAGCGGGCGCAGAAGAGCGCCCGAAAATTCTCGACCTTGATTTCTAAAAAAAGAGCGAGGCGCAAAGGCCTCGCCCCCAACATGTTGCGGGCCAAATTCAACACCTGCATTGTTGAAGAGGATTACGGGACGCCCTTGCGCAAGCCCGTCCGTCACAAGCGGATCCCAGTTGTCAAGGCCGCCGCGGAAG
>DAISKM010000309.1:0-4542 GCA_036820945.1 Pseudolabrys sp. | reverse complement strand
GGCACGCGAGGAGGCCGAGAAGAAGGCGCTCATGCTGAAGGAAGACCAGCGGCGTTCCACTCTCCGCGCCGAAGCGCCTGTATGCGTAACGGATTCCGCCAGCTTCTACGAACCGAGTTGGAGCGGTGATGTGGCTATCCTTTGCCATTTGGATGTCCTTGGCTGTCGGGTGCATCGTTCATGATAACTGGCACGAAACGGGTCAAACGCGTGGTCTTCCGTCGCGAAGTCCGGCTCGTTGGTAGCCTTAAGTCTGCTTCTTCGCTGTGTTTGCGGCACCCCAAAGCGAGCCCGGATTGGCACGGTCAGGATAGAGCCCGAGCATCGCGTCGTAGAGCTGGCGCGCAGTCGTCGTCGCCTCGTCCAGGGCAATGAAATCCCGGATATATTGCCGCGTCTCGCCGATGATGCGGGGATCATCGGGGTTTTCCGGTATTTTGTGCCCGGCGATCACTGCAATCGGATTCAGGGCCTCGAGCTTGTCGAGCGTGGAAATCCATTCAAGCCGGCTTTGCCTGTCGGTCTCGCCAAGATAGGGATGAATACCATTATAGACGGCATCGCCACCAACGATCAGCCCGATCGACGGGGCGTGGAGGCAGGTTGAATGAGCCGTGTCGGTCCGCCCGGTATTCACCGCGACAAGCTTATGTCCTTCGAGCTCCAGTTCGCGATCTTCAAGCGGCTCTGCAACGAGGAGGCGGTCAGGAATCTGGCCGGGGAAAAGCCTGCGCCAGAAATTATCGACGGACCCCGGCGATAGTTGCTCGTGCATGGCGTTGACGACCTCGGGTGTCGCGACTGCCCTGGCATGCGGGAAACGCTTCAGCAGGGGTGAAAGGCCGAAAAAATGATCGCCATGTGCGTGGGTGATGTAAATTGCGGTGAGGTTCTTGCCGCTCGCGACGACCCACTTCAGCAAAGTCTGCGATTGCTCCGTCGTGAGAAAAGTGTCCACGAGGACAGCGTCTCGCTCGCCATGGATGAGCGTCGACGAATTTGCCACCCACATCAGCTCTTCCTTACCGGCTGGCAGATCACGAGTAAGACCGGGGCGCCTTATTGTGAACACATCCCAGCTCAGGCCGGCGTCTGCGGTTTCAATTGCAGTCATCATTGTCTCCATGACCATTTGCGTAAAATGCCCGATACGAGTTTTAGCCACCGTGTATCTGTTGCCCGGTGTCGTGATGGCGGCGCCTGGTGGCGTCGCGAGCGGAAATCTTGCCCCAGGCGCCCAACCGCGCTGGCTCGCGCCGCTCAATGGGGCGCGGCGTAGAGGTAGCTGGCGGACAAATCGACAAAGCCGGCCTGCTGCAGATCGGGGAAGGCGGCTTTTAGGTTCTCGCTATAGGTTTTCGCGTCGGAGGAAGCCGCATGGATCTCCTTGGCGCGCTTGACGTAGGTCATCGTGCTGTCGATCGCGGAGCGGTCGACCGGCGTGTCATGCCCGATGATGATTCTGTCGTAGCCTTGAAGCGCCTTGAGCGACTCGAGAACGATCATCCAGTGATCGAAATGATTCGCCCCGGTGAAGGCGTGTTCGTTCGGTGAAAACACCAGGTCGAACGCCATCAACACTTTTTGCTCGGGCAGCAGAGCGGCGAGCTGCAAATCCGATTCGGCGTCGACAAACCGCTTGAACTCATAGGTGACGCCGTCGATCCGTTGCAGCCCTTCGGTGATTGTCTCCGTCGGCACGGTGACTTTCGTTGCGGCCCTGTCGCCGTAAGTCCGGCGGAGGCCATCGAGCCTCGCTGGGCCTTTGGCGCGGACCTGTTCGGCGACCCCGTCCAGGGCGAACACGCGGGCGTCGGGGAAACGCTCGGTCAGAACCTGAAGACCGCCCCAATGATCGGTATGCGCATGCGAGAGAATGATCCGATCGACGGGCTTGCCGAGCGTCTGCACGTATGACGCAACTTCGTCGGCATACGGCAGCAGGAGCTGACCGTCGAAGATCACGACCGCATTTGGGCCCTCGATCATCTGCGTATTCACCTGAAGGCCGTCGGCGGGGCTGAGGTAGGAATGAATTTTGACGGGTCCGAACTGGCTTACGAGGATGGCCCCCATGCGGCCCGGCGCCGCTGCATCCTTGGTCCCGGGCGCGCCACTGTTCTGCGCCAGTTCAGGGTTCGGGGCGGCGGCAGCCGACAGGCGCAAGCCGACGAATGGGAGCAGCGCGCCCGCAGCGAGCCGGAGAAACCGAGAACGGGACAGAGCGGCTTGCGGCAAGAGGGAAAGCTGCGACATGGGAACCTCCGGCGTTCGGTCATCAGGGCTGCAGGACGCGTCAGTCCGCTGCTCGGCCGTCGAGCCAACGGTAGATGTTCGCGACCGTATCCTGGTAGAAGCGAGCGTAAAGGCCGCGGGAGACGTAGCCGATATGCGGCGTTGCCAGCAGGTTCGGCAGCGCGCGGAGCGGATGGTAGAGCGGCAACGGCTCCTGGTCGAAGACATCGATGGCGGCACCGGCGATCGTCTTACCTTTAAGCGCCGCAACGAGATCTGCCTCGACCACGATCGGCCCGCGCGACGTATTTACCAGGCGCGCCGTCGGCTTCATGAGTGCTAGTTCCGCCGCACCGACAAGGCCGCGCGTCCTTCCACTGAGCACCAGATGGATGGTGACTACATCCGCCTCTTGAAACAGCTTGTCCCTCGAGACGACTGTGGCGCCGACTTCGGCCGCGCGCTCGGTCGTGAGATTCTGGCTCCAGGCGATCACCTTCATGCCGAAGGCGTTGCCGATCCGTGCCACCGCACCGCCGACGTTGCCGAGACCCAGGACACCGAGCGTCCGCCCGGCCATGTCATCACCCACCGACTGCTGCCATCCGCCGCCGCGCAGCGACGCGTTCTCGGCAACGAGATTGCGGGCACTGCCCAGGATAAGGGCCCAGGTCAGTTCGATCGTCGGCGCCGAGGTGTAGCCCGTATGAACGACCTGCACGCCCCGCTCTTCGGCGGCCTTCAGATCGATCGAGGCATTCCGGGTCCCTGTCGAGGCGATCATGCGGAGCTTGGGCAAGCGCTCGATGATGGTACGCGTCATCGGCGTGCGCTCGCGCATCACGCAGACGATGTCGAATGGCTGCAGGCGCTCGACGACGGCGTCGGAGTCCGCGAGATGGTCGTTAAATACGGTGACGGTCGCCCGCGCATCCAGCACCGACCAGTCCGCGAGCGAAAGAGCGACGCGCTGGTAGTCGTCCAGCACGGCGATTCTGAAGCGCTCCTGCTTGGAAGACATCGCGTGCCTCCAGAGACATTTCTTCCGCTCGCTACCAGGTCCACTGGGCGGCTTCCCAGTGGTATGCCGTGTCGCGTCGGACGACATGTCCAATAGCTGGGAACGGAAAATGATAGCCCATCACCATGACCCCATCGGTCGCGACGCGGTCCAGAATGGTCTTGCGCGACTTGATCGCCTGCGCGGGCTCGTAGTCGAACACCGGCGTCCAGTCGGGATGTTGGAGGCTCGTCACCGGATTATGGGCGATGTCGCCCATATGCATGAACTGCTCCTTGCCTGAGGTGAACAAGATTGAGGCATGGGACGGCGAATGTCCCGCCGCCGCAACATAGTGCACGCCGCCTGTGATTTCGCCGCCTTGCTTCACGAACCGGGATCGGTTGGCGACCGGTGGCAGGTTCTCTCGAGCTGCCCCAATCGTGGCCTTCTTGAACGGGTCGGGCATCGGCGAACTGTTGACCTCGCTTTCGTGACGGCTGCCGGTCCAGTAGTTCCACTCCGTATCGACAAAGACGAACTGAGCCTTCGGAAATGCCAGCGCGCCCGATTTCGTCACCAAGCCGCCGATGTGGTCCAGGTGACCGTGCGACATCACGACCAGATCTATGCTCTCTGGCGTGATTCCGGCCCGGCGCAGGTTCGCCTGGAGCCCGGGAAAGCTGCCGAAGGATGGACCGAGTTTCTCACCAAAGCCGGTATCGACAAGGATACGTTCCCGTCCCGTGTCGACCACCAACATGTTGTTCGTGGCTTGGATCACCGGCTGCATGAAGTTTGCCTTCAACACCGGAGCGACTTCAGCTTCAGAGACGTTCATAGCGAAGATTGGCCCGACCGGAATCTGCCCATAGCCATCCGAGATCACGGTCGCCTGGAAGTCGCCGATCTTGAAGCGATAGAAGCCATTGCCGTTTAGGGGTTCCGCGCCAGCTTGACGGGCGTCCTCCGCCTGGGCCGAGGCGGGGGTAAGCAACGGCGTTGCCGTTGCAGCCACAGCCAGCCCGGCGCCGGCACGAAATAAACTGCGACGGGTTAGGGTCGTCGGGGACTTAATCATGTCTATCTCCAGGTTCGCATCACAATTACGATCACAATCGTCTTTCCTTCAAGCTTACCCACGTCCGTCGACGCCTCCGATTTTATTCTCGTTGTTGGCGGTGTCCGGCCATGCAAGTCCGATAGACATACATTTCTGTGCTGCCCCAGCTGTAATCGAGATATTTTGCAGCCGAAACACTGCATTCATGGATCGCCGCCGCGCGGGCCGCGCTTTTTAAGGGCCG
>DAISKM010000308.1:0-4948 GCA_036820945.1 Pseudolabrys sp. | reverse complement strand
GCTGAGGGTTTTTTGGCCGCTCCGGCGCCTTTCTTGCTGGCCGGCGAACGCCCTTCCTGCCGGTCTCGCAGGGCGGTCAGTTCCTTTTCGGCCTTGACCTGCTCTTCTTCGGTCAGCGGGACCGAGGACCGGGCCGGCGGCATGTCATGCACGGCCGGGTATTCGAGTGGCTTTTCAGGACGCGCCGGGGCGCCGGCTGGCAGCCCCAGGTCGCCGGGCAAGCGGTCAATGATTGGACCGGCGGAACAGCCCCCAAGTGCCGCGAGCAGGCCCAAACCTGCAATCCGCAGAATTCGCTCGAACACACGTCTCATGTGCACCGCAAGATGTGCCGCTGATCGGGAAACTGATGTGGACTCAATGGATTATATCCTAACCTTGTTAGCGGGCTAATATGGCCACAGCAAGGTAACCCGCGAGTTACCGCAAGCACGACGAAACCATGCGATGAAATGCAGCTTGCGCGACGCCAGCGGGCCAGACACTTCTGTCGAAAGACTGAGCGAAGGCGATGGACAAGCCAACGACGGACCTCAACAAGCTCGGCAACGTCGATATCGAGGCGTTATCGCGTAATATTGCCCGCCTGATCGAGGAAGGCGGCAAGGCGCTCGCCGCGTATTTGAAGCCGCGCGAAGAAGGCAAGATCAAAACTGAAGTCGCCGAGGACATCACCGACGCGGTCAAGTCGCTCGGCCGGGTGGCGGAATACTGGCTGACCGATCCCGGGCGCGCGCTCGAGCTGCAGACCAGCCTCGGTCGCGCCTATCTCGATCTCTGGGCCGGTGCCGTCAAGCGCATGGCGGGTGACCAGTCAGAACCGGTTGCCGCTCCGGATTTAAAGGACAAGCGGTTCGCGGATCCGGAGTGGTCGCAGAATCAATTTTTCGATTTTCTCAAGCAAGCTTACCTGCTCACTGTGCAGTGGGGCGACCGGCTGGTTAGGGACGCAGCTGGCGTTGACGAGCGCACGCGCAAAAAAGCCGAGTTCTACGTCAGGCAGATCGCCAACGCGATCTCGCCTTCGAACTTTGTATTGACGAATCCCGAGTTGCTGCGTGAGACGCTGTTCTCGAATGCCGAAAATCTCGTGCGCGGCATGCATATGCTGTCGGAGGACATCAAGGAAGGCGAAGGCACACTCAAGATCCGTCAATCCGATCCATCCACGTTCGACGTAGGACGCAACCTCGCGGTCACTCCCGGCAAAGTCGTTTACCAAAACGATCTGATGCAGTTGCTCCAGTACGAAGCGACCACAAAGCAGGTGATGAAAACCCCGCTTTTGGTTGTCCCGCCATGGATCAATAAATTCTACATTCTCGACCTCACGCCGGAAAAATCGTTCATCAAATGGTGCGTCGATCAGGGGATCACGGTTTTCGTGCTGTCCTGGGTCAATCCCGACGCAAGGCTCGCGCAAAAAAGCTTTGAACAGTACATGCGCGAAGGGGTGATCGAGGCTTTGGACAAGGTCGAGCTGGCAACGGGCGAGAAACAAGTGAACGCCGTCGGATATTGCGTGGGCGGCACGCTCCTTTCGGTCACCCTCGCCTACCTAGCTGCCAAGAAAAAGAAGCGCGTCAAGTCGGCGACGTTGTTCGCAGCGCAGGTCGATTTCAGCAATGCCGGCGATCTGATGGTGTTCGTCGACGAGGAGCGCATCCAGCAGCTCGAAACGCACATGAAGGCCCAGGGTTACCTGGAAGCGTCGCGCATGGCGAACACGTTCAACATGTTGCGCTCGAACGACCTGATCTGGCCCTACGTCGTCAATAACTACATGCGCGGCAAGAAGCCGCTGCCATTCGACACCCTTTACTGGAACTCGGATGCCACCCGGATGCCGGCGACAAATCATTCGTACTATTTGCGCACCTGCTATCTCGACAACAAGCTGTCCAAGGGCGAGATGGAAATTGGAGGCGTTACTCTCGATCTGCACAGGGTGACTGTGCCGATCTACAATCTGGCCACCCGCGAAGACCATATCGCCCCTGCAAAATCGGTACTGTACGGTTCGCAGTTTTTCGGCGGGCCGGTAAAATATGTTCTTGCAGGGTCAGGGCACATCGCCGGAGTGATCAACCCGCCCAGCAAGCCAAAGTACCAGTATTGGACCGGCGAAAAACCCAGCGGCTCAAACGTCGAAAGCTGGCTAAAGACGGCAACCGAGCATCCTGGCTCGTGGTGGCCGGATTGGCTGGAATGGCTCAAGGCACAAGATAAAAAGATGGTCCCGGCGCGAAAGATCGGCGGCGGCAAGCTCAAGCCAACGGAAGCTGCACCCGGCTCCTATGTGAAAGTGAAAAGCTGGACGTGATGGATTCGATGCGTCGCGGACAGGACAGCAGCCGAGGCTTCCATTATGCTGCGGCTGAAATCCATCATGACGGGGAGCGGCAATGACCAAGGAACTGTTGTGGCTGACGCTGACAATCATCCTGACCGGCGTGATGTGGGTGCCTTACCTGATCGATCGCGCCATGGTGCGCGGTCTTTGGGCCTGCATGGACAATCCGTCACGGGGCGACAAGCCGCAATCGTCATGGGCGCAGAGGCTCTATTTCGCGCACACCAACGCAGTGGAAAATCTCATTATTTTTGCACCGCTGGTGCTCATCCTCGATGCGCAGGGCCACTCCACTCAGAGCACGGTCATCGCCTGCGCGGTCTATTTCTGGTCACGCCTCGCGCACGCTGTCCTTTACGCGCTAGGGATTCCCGTTCTGCGCACGATCGCATTTACCCTTGGGTTCCTCGCGCAGGCAGCGCTTGTCTTGGCGGTTTTCGGAAAGCTCTAATCCGCGGGCGCAGCGCGTTCAGTGATCGCACGCAAATCCAGGCCGCGCGGAAGCAGTCCAAAAGTTGAGCCCGCTTCTGCGCCAAGTCGCGAAGCGCAAAACGCATCGGCGACCGGGCGCGGCGCATGCCTTATCAGCAGCGCGGCCTGCAGGGCCAGTACGAGTTCGCGCGTGAGCGCGCGCGCCTGGGACTCATCATTGCGCTCGCGAATGCCAAGCAAGCGCTTTTCCAATTGCTCATTAAAAGGCTTTAGCCGCGCATCCTTGCCGTTCCCAAGCTCGTGGCGCAGCACGTCGATGGCATTCGAAGTTTTTTCCATCGCACGCAGCACATCGAGGCACATGATATTGCCGGAGCCTTCCCAGATCGAATTGACGGGTGCCTCGCGATAGAGCCGCGGCATGATGCTCTCCTCGATATAGCCGGACCCTCCTAGCACCTCCATCGCCTCGTACGTCAGAAACGGCGTCCGCTTGCAAATCCAGAACTTTGCCGCCGGCGTGATCACCCGCCGGATCACCTGCGCTGCCTCATCGCTTTCGTCATAAGCGCGCGCAAGACGCATGGTGAGAACAGTTGCGCCTTCTGATTCCAGCGCCAGATCGGCCAGTACATTCGTCATCAGCGGCTGGTCGATCAACTTTTTCTGAAATGCCGTTCGATGCCGGGCATGATGGATGGCCTGCGCGACCGCCTGCCGCATTAGTCCCGACGAGCCGATGCAACAATCCAGCCGCGTATAGTTTCCCATCTCGATGATGGTCGGAATACCGCGCCCCTCTTCCCCGACGAGTTGCGCATACGCGCCATGAAATTCCACTTCGCTTGAGGCGTTGGAACGGTTGCCCAGTTTGTCTTTGAGGCGAAGAATCCGAATGTTGTTCCGTTCCTCGCCGGGCGTCCACCGCGGCATCAGAAAGCAGCTCAAACCTTTTCCGGATTGCGCCAGGACCAGGAAGGCGTCGCACATCGGCGCCGACATGAACCACTTGTGGCCATAGAGGCGGTAGCTGCCGTCTCCTGCAGGCTCCGCGCGCGTCATATTGGTGCGCAAGTCCGAGCCGCCCTGGTTCTCCGTCATGCCCATGCCGATGAGCGCCGCGGTTTTCAGCTTTGCCGGGCGGAAGCTGCGATCGTAGTTGCGCGAAAAGATCCGGGGCAGCCATTCGGCAGCAATTCCCGGGGCGTGCCGCAACGTCGGCACGGAGCCGTAAGTCATCGCCACCGGGCAATACACGCCGCTTTCGATTTGGCCGAGCATGTAGGTGCCCGCGGCCCGCGCGACGTGGGCGCCGGGCTTCGGATTTGCCCATGGACTGGAATGGAGGCCGCATTTCAACGCGAGCCCGAGCAGCTCATGCCACGCGGGATGGAATTCGACTTCGTCCAGTCGATGACCATAACGGTCCAAAGTGCGCAGTTGCGGCGTAAACCTGTTGGCGTCGTAGCCAAGCTGAATCGTCTCGGGCTTGCCCAGGGTCGCACCCAACGCAGTCAGCTCGCTTTCCGCCCAGCCCGCGCCTTCTCGCCGGACTGCATCGCGAAGCACGACGTCGGTTGCAAACAGGTTGTACGGTTCGAGCGGGGGTGGCTGGTTCTGGACCTCGAACATGGGCTCCCTCGTCATTCCGGAGAGTGCGAACGCCAGTGAGCGAACCCGGAATCCAGAAACAGACTCAACCAGTCTATCCGGATTTCCCGCTAAGCCCTACCGGGCGTCCCGGATGAAAATCACGGAAACAGCGCTACCTGCTCGAGTCCCATCGTTTCGGGCCAGCCCATGATCAGGTTCATGTTTTGGATTGCCTGCCCGGACGCGCCTTTGACCAGATTGTCCAGTGCCGAAACGACAATCGCGCGGCCCGGAAGCCGGTCCTTTGCCACGCCAATGAAGGTCATATTGGAACCGCGTACGTGCCGCGTCTGCGGGGTCTCGCCGAATGGCAGTACGTGTACAAACGGCTCCTTCACGTAGTACTTTAAAAGCAACTCGTGAAGATCTTCCGGTGTCCGACCGCGCCGTCCTCGAATGTAGATCGTCGACAGGATTCCACGGTTCATTGGCACCAGATGCGGCGTGAAGGTAACGATTACCTCTCGCCCGGCAGCCAGCGAAAACTCCTGGTCGAGCTCGGCCATGTGC
>DAISKM010000307.1:0-4950 GCA_036820945.1 Pseudolabrys sp. | reverse complement strand
TGCCTTCGCCCAGTTCGGCTCGGACCTCGATGCCACGACGCAGCGCCTGCTCAATCGCGGGGCACGATTGACCGAGCTTCTCAAGCAGCCCCAGTTCTCGCCGTTGAAGATGGAAGAACAGGTCTGCGTGATCTATGCCGGTGTCAACGGGTATCTCGACCCGCTCGACGTTTTGCGCGTGCGTCCATTCGAGAGCGGCCTTTTGACATTGTTGCGGACGAAGCATGCGGGCCTGCTCGACAGCATCAGAAAGAGTGGCGATCTTTCGGACTCCGATGGGGGCAAGCTCAAGGACATCGTCAACGAATACGCCCGGACTTTTGCGTGACCTAAGCGTCATGCCCAACTGGGCATGATAAAACGAATAGAGACGTCAAGGACATGGCCAGCCTCAAGGACATGCGCGTTCGCATCGCCGCGACCAAGGCGACGCAGAAGATCACCAAAGCCATGCAGATGGTTGCGGCTTCGAAGCTGCGACGCGCACAGGTCGCGGCCGAGGCAGCTCGTCCTTACGCGGAACGGATGAGCAAGGTCCTGAGCTCGATTGCCGCGGCTGTTGCCGGCAGCGATTCCGCTCCCCGGCTTCTCGCCGGGACAGGCAGCGACAAGGTGCATCTGCTGGTGGTTTGCACCGCCGAGCGCGGGCTTTGCGGTCCATTCAATTCCTCGATCGTGCGATTGGCACGTGACAAGGCCTACGCCCTGATCGCCGACGGCAAGGAAGTGAAAATCCTCTGTGTCGGCCGCAAAGGATATGAGCAGATCCGCCGATTGTTCGGAAAACAGATCATTGAAACCATCGAACTGCGTGGCATACGCACTATCGGCTTCGAGCAGGCCGACATAATTGCCAAGAAGATCCTGACCCTGTTCGATCAGGGCGGGTTTGATGTCGCTACGCTGTTTTTCTCCCGTTTCAAGTCCGTGATGGCCCAAATCCCGACTGCGCAGCAGATCATTCCGCCGGTGTTTGAAGAAGGCGAGACTGCTTCGGCAGCCTACGAATATGAGCCCGAGGAAGAGGAAATCCTGTCCGAGCTGTTGCCGCGCAATCTGTCGGTTCAGATATTTCGTGCACTTCTTGAAAACGCTGCCTCCGAGCAGGGCGCGCGCATGAGCGCCATGGACAACGCCACTCGCAATGCGGGGGAAATGATCCGCAAGCAAACGCTGATGTACAACCGTACGCGCCAGGCGATGATCACGAAGGAACTGATCGAGATCATCTCGGGTGCCGAGGCGCTCTAATTTCCGTAACGAGGACAATTATGGCCACACCCAATGCAGTCGGAAAAATTACGCAAGTCATCGGCGCAGTCGTCGACGTGCAGTTCGAGGATCACCTGCCGGCGATCCTGAACGCACTTGAGACGAAAAACGGCGGCAACCGTCTGGTGCTGGAAGTCGCCCAGCATCTCGGTGAGTCAACGGTCCGCACGGTCGCGATGGACGCGTCCGAAGGGCTGGTGCGCGGCCAGGAAGTCACCGACACCGGTGAGCCGATCGTGGTGCCGGTTGGCACCGAAACGCTCGGCCGCATCATCAACGTTGTCGGCGAGCCTGTCGACGAGGCGGGCCCGGTCAAGACCAAGGAGACACGGGCCATCCATCAGCCCGCGCCTTCGTATGTCGAGCAATCCACGGAAGCGCAGATCCTTATCACCGGTATCAAGGTGGTGGATCTGCTCGCGCCTTACGCCAAGGGCGGCAAGATCGGCTTGTTCGGCGGTGCAGGAGTCGGCAAGACCGTGTTGATCATGGAATTGATCAACAATGTTGCAAAAGCGCACGGCGGATATTCGGTGTTCGCCGGCGTCGGCGAACGCACGCGCGAGGGCAACGACCTTTATCATGAAATGATCGAATCCGGCGTGAACAAGGATCCAAGGAAAGGGTCGGTCGAGGGTTCGAAATGCGCCCTGGTGTACGGCCAGATGAACGAGCCACCGGGTGCACGTGCTCGCGTCGGCCTTACAGGTCTGACGGTCGCGGAATATTTCCGTGACCAGGGACAGGACGTGCTGTTCTTCGTCGACAATATATTCCGGTTTACCCAGGCGGGTTCGGAAGTGTCGGCGCTTCTCGGCCGCATTCCTTCGGCGGTGGGTTATCAGCCGACGCTTGCAACCGATATGGGCGCCCTGCAGGAGCGCATCACCACGACGACGAAAGGCTCGGTCACTTCGGTGCAGGCGATCTACGTGCCGGCAGACGATCTCACCGACCCGGCACCGGCGACCTCGTTCGCGCATCTCGACGCGACGACCGTGCTGTCGCGCGATATTGCCGCCAAGGGCATTTATCCGGCAGTGGATCCGCTCGACTCCACGTCGCGCATGCTTCGCCTCTCGTTGTCGGTGAGGAGCACTATGCGGTCGCCCGGCAGGTCCAGCAGATTCTCCAGCGCTACAAGGCGCTGCAGGACATCATCGCCATTCTCGGAATGGATGAACTCTCGGAAGATGACAAGGTGACAGTCGCCCGCGCGCGAAAAATCGAGCGCTTCCTGTCGCAACCATTCCATGTCGCTGAGGTTTTCACCGGCTCGCCCGGCAAGCTGGTCGACCTGCAGGACACCATCAAGGGCTTCAAAGGGCTCTGCGAAGGGAAGTATGACAATCTGCCAGAAGCCGCCTTCTATATGGTTGGCACCATCGAAGAAGCGGTCGAGAAGGGCAAGAAGCTGGCCGCCGAAGCGGCCTAAAACAAATGCTGGGGCGATCCAACCTGCTTGCATTTCTGCTGATCGGGCTGGTGATCGGCGGTCTGGCCGGTTACATGACCCGGCCGGAAGAGACGGCCGAGATCAGGCTGGGTCCTCTGAGCGTCGAGGTGCGCAATAACGAGCGGGCGCGCGGCGGCGGACCGCTGACCAGCGATCAGGTGCGGCACATCGCGATTATGACGGCGATTGGCGGCGCCATTGGCCTGGGCGTAGGCTTCGCCGTGGGCAAGCACAGGAGTTAATCGACGATGGCCAATTTTCATTTCGAACTCGTTTCGCCGCAAAAGCTCTTGTTTTCGGGTGACGTCGAGCAAGTCGATCTGCCCGGAGCGGAGGGTTATTTCGGCGTATTGGCCAACCACGCGCCGATGGTCACGACGCTGCGTCCTGGCATTCTCACGCTTCACGTGGCCGGCGGCCAGCAAAAGATCGTGGTATTGGGCGGTTTTGCGGAAGTGTCAAAGGACGGTCTTACCGTGCTCGCCAATACAGCCGACGCGTTAGAAGATGTCGATCGTGGGATGGTCGCTGCTCGCATCGAGGAACTGGAAAGCCGCATTGCCAAAACCGAGCCGGGGTCGGTGTTGGACAAGCTGATCGCGGAGCTTGATCATTACAGGGACGTCGACCGCCACCTAACCGGCACGGCGATGCATTAGCTAGCGGGCGAACCGCTCAAATTCTTTGACCACACGTTCGTACGTCTTGCGTTTGAAGGGAACGACCAGGTCAGGCAGTTCTCGCATCTCAGCCCACCGCCACTCGACGAATTCGGGCTTGTGGCCGCCCGCGGGTTGAGCAATATCGATTTCGCTCTCGTTTCCGACGAAACGGAATGCGTACCATTTCTGTTTTTGTCCGCGATATTTGCCGCCCCACGCTTTTTTCGTAATCTTACCGGGCAAATCGTAGGTCAACCATCCAGAGATCTCACCAAGCTTGCGCACGGAGCGGATATTAGTTTCCTCATACAGCTCGCGCAGCGCCGCCTCGTAAAAATCCTCATCTTCATCGATGCCGCCCTGCGGCATTTGCCAGGCATGCTTGGCATCGATGTGTTCAGGTCCCTCCGTCCGCCGTCCAATGAACACAAGCCCGGCGCGATTGAGCACCATCATCCCGGCACAGGGTCGATAAGGCAGCGATTTTTGCGATGGCATAAAGACTCCGTCACCCGAACGCTGAATTTCGCGGCGGTGACGTTACGATGACTTCGTTTTGATCGCCAGCATTGTAATTGGGACCAGCAATATGCCGCGCGATTCTACTTTCTTCGCCCAGTCGGCGATCCGCGCAATGGTGGTTGTTTGCGCGGCGGCAAAGCCGACCGCGACGCCGCTGTCTCGCGCTCTCATTTCAAGGCGCGCAAGTGCTCTGTCGATTTCAGTGGGAGTGGGGACAGTATCGAGGACGATATCGGCTTTTACGAACGGCAAATTGTGGCTGCCGGCAAGCTGACCGGCCACGCTTCGCGGTGATGAGCCGTCGTCAACATAAACAAGACCGCGCTGCGCGGCGTCGCGCAAGACCGGCGTCAGTCCCTGCTCCGACGCCGTAAATCGTGCGCCCATATACCCGATGAGCCCGACATAGCCCTGGAAACGACTCATCAGCCAATGTAGCCGGTCGATATTCTGCTCCGAGGTCAACGAGGTCAGCAGCGTTTGCGGACCGGGATCGTTGTCAGGATAGTCGAAGGGCTCCATGGGCACCTGCAGCAGCATCTCGTGCTGCTCCGCCCGGACCCGCTCGGCCAGTTTCTCAAGGTCGACGCCGTAAGGCGTCATCGCGAACGTGATTGACGCAGGCAATTTGGCGAGCGCATCGGCGGTGCCTGACGCGCTGATGCCGAGGCCGCCGACGATAATGGCGATCAAGGGCGAATCTTTTTTATTGGATGGCAGTTGGCGGGGCTGCGCATAACGGTTGGATGGACGCGCGCCATCGGGCCCAATTTTTGGAATGGCGCCATGGCGGGTAGCTTCGACCAGCTTTGGATCGAACAACGGCTTCGCGGTGGCATCGGGGTTGCCAGGGATGGTCACCAACTTCCTTGCGCCGCTGGAGCCGTCGATAATCGTCACCGTCCTCGAGCCGGGCGGCGACGTCTCTTCGCAGCGGCAGCCGAAGCATTGGGTGGCGACGAAGCAATTCCATCGTGGCGGGCATGCTGCTTGCCATCCCTGTCGCTGTCCCGAGCGCTGACCGAGGTCGGCGTCACC
>DAISKM010000306.1:0-4968 GCA_036820945.1 Pseudolabrys sp. | reverse complement strand
GAAAGCGGCGCGAGAGAATGGCCGGTACAGGCGCACCTTGACGACACCCACCTTCTCGCCGCGGCCCACGAGGTGATCAACCGTCTCGTGCACCGTTTCGGAGCCGGAGCCCATGATCACGATGATTCGTTCGGCCTCAGGATGGCCCACGTAATCGAAGAGACCGTAGTTTCGGCCTGTGCGCCCGGCAAAGGCGGCCATCAAGTGCGCGACAATATCCGGACAGGCTTTGTAGAAGGAGTTCGCGGCCTCGCGGGCTTGGAAGAACACGTCGGGGTTCTGGGCGGTGCCCCGCATCACGGGGCGATCGGGGCTGAGTGACCGCCGGCGGTGAGCCAGAACTGTGTCCTCCGAGATCAAGCTCGCGAGGTCATCATCAGAGAGCTCCTCGATTTTCGCTAGTTCGTGCGAGGTCCGGAAACCATCGAAGAAGTGCAAGAAAGGGACCCGCGAGAAAAGGCTCGCGGCGTGGGCGATAGCAGCCATATCGTGCGCCTCCTGGACCGAGTTGGATGCCAGTAAAGCGAAACCCGTCTGGCGGCACGCCATCACGTCCGAGTGATCGCAAAAAATCGATAGGGCATGTGTGGCCAGCGCACGCGCAGCTACGTGCATGGTGAACGGCGTGAGCTCTCCCGCGATTCTGTACATGTTTGGAATCATAAGCAGGAGCCCTTGGGACGAGGTGAACGTCGTGGCTAGCGCCCCAGCCTGGAGCGCACCGTGGATCGCACCCGCGGCTCCGGCCTCCGATTGCATTTCGGCGATCTGCGGAACCACATCCCAGATGTTGGTCTTCCCCCGACTGGCCCACTCGTCGCAGAGCTCAGCCATCGGCGAGCTGGGGGTGATCGGATAGATCGCTATCGCCTCGCTGAGGCGATAGGCGACGGAGGCCGCTGCCTCGTTGCCGTCAACGGTTGCGCGTTTAGACATGTTCCGATCCTGTTTTCCAGCTTCGTGCCTCTCGGGCGCGAGAACAACGATGCACAGAAGAAGGGCGAGCCAGTCGACCCAGTTTGAGTTTGCTTAGGGACATTCCCACCCTAGAGCTTCGCGTGCGCCGCCTGCACCGGCTTTACCTTGTCAGAGACTGGCTCGGTGTTCGGGAGTACCGCCTGATTAGATCGCAATTTGTCGGGTCGAGCATGAGGCAACAACCACCCACGCGGCGCGTTGTCTCGGGATGAGTCGGCATGCCTCGACTCCAATGCCAAGTGCAGTCTCTGCCTTTGAAACAAGCGCGCGGCCGGAAGCTGCGATTGGTTGGCACGTCTATTTAGAATGAGGCTCCGCGCCAACTTTTGAGATAAGTCAAAATCGCTTTTTGGTTTGATCTAGAGCTCTAGCAAAAGCAGGCATGTGCAGTGCAACTGGGGATGTCCGCCTTAACCCGAAAGCGGACATTAGCGCTGCACAAATCAATGTCCGCTTAGGGTCATAAGCGGACATTTTGCGATGCTGGAGCCATGTCCGATTTACACCCAAAAGCGGATTTCAGGTCCGCACCCCACGAATTTGCGAAACTAACGGTCTCGAATCTTAGATTCATCCTAGGTACCTGCCCAAATAGCTTTCACCAGTTTCCATGCGGGTGCGACGGCAAATCCGATTACTGGGATCGACGCTGCGCCGATCGCCAGTCCAACGACCCCTGATACAACGGCCTTAACTATCCATTTCACCGGTCCGGCGGTGGACGGCAGCGTGTGAGCTGCTGCTTCGGCAGCGGAATTGATGACTTGGCCAACGGAATGCACGCCGTACGCCTCCAGACCATGAACGATAATGGCGCCACCAACCCAGATCATGGCGGCAGTCCCGGCGGCACCGAGAAATGTTAGGAAGCTGGGCATACCGAGAACAAGGGCACGTCCGAATGCACGGCTTATACCGCCGATAGCCGAGTCGCCGTCGTGCTTTGCAAGAGCCACACCGACGTCGTCCGCTTTCACGATCAACGCGACCACGCCATAGACCGCGACGGTGATCCCAATTCCGACCAGCGCCAACACGAGTGCCTGCATCAAGATGCTCCCATCGGGAACAGCCGCCAGCGTGATCACCATGATCTCTGCCGAGAGGATGAAATCGGTCTTGATAGCGCTTGCGACTTTCTCATCCTCGAGCGTCTGCGGGTTCAACGCTACCGTGCCCAGCTGAGCTTCATGGGCGTGCGCCTGATGTGGCATGATGGCTTCAACGACTTTTTCCACCCCCTCGTAACAGAGGTAGGCACCGCCAGCCATGAGAAGCGGAGTGACCACCGAAGGGAGGAAATAGCTCAGGGCCAAAGTAGCGGGAAGCAGGACAAGAAGCTTGTTGCGCAGTGATCCCGCTGCGATTTTCCCCACGATCGGCAATTCGCGCCTGGCAGCGAATCCGAGCACGTAGCGCGGAGTGACTGCCGCGTCGTCGACAACGACACCCGCCGCCTTTATCCCCGCTTTGGCAGCCTGGGCTACTACGTCGTCAAGGGAGGCTGCCGCCACCTTTGCGATCGCCGCGATATCGTCAAGAAGAGCGATCAGTCCGATGCTCAAGAGTAGTTACTCTCAGATTTCAGAAACTGGGTAGTGGCGGGCGAAGTGAACCTGCAAAATAAATTCTCTTCTCCCAGTCGCGATCTATTCGATCACCTCGTCGGCGCGCTAGGCCCTCGATTGAGCTGGTCGAGACGGGGGAGCCGCGCGGTGTCGAGGTACCGAACATTCAGTGGACCAAGGTCCCCTATACGGATTGGGTCGATCGAGTCATGTCTTTGTAAAGCAGCCTGAGCTGCATCATTAATCACGCTTGCGCAAAGGAGGAGCTGCACATGGGCATTCTTGACGAGTTACTTGGCGGTGGGCAACGCCAGAAAGAGTACCGGGATTTCGTTGATCGATACGAACAAGGAGATCCGTCCGAGGGTTACTCCGATCAAGAGGTTCTCAAACGATATAGTGATGTGTCACACGCCGTGCCGCCTAAACAGTACACTCAGGCGGCGATAGAGGCGCTCAGCAAGCTGTCGCCGGAAGACCGGGCGGCGTTCGTGAAGATGTTGCAGGAGCGGGCCGCGGCGCTTGGCGTGGCGCTGCCGCGACAAGTAGCGCCCGAACCGAAGGAACTGGGCCAAGTGCTCACCGATCTGCATGGGAAGCCCGGTCAGCTCCGCGATATCCTCGGCGGTGGCGACGCCCAGCCTCAGGAGCAAGCGCAACGGTCGAACCCTATCATCGACATGCTGGGGTCCCCGCAGGCCAAGGCCGTGCTCGCTGGCATCGCGGCCATGGTGGTCAAGCGCGTCATGCAGGGTTCGTCCCGAACCGCGTAACGCATGCGTGAGGCTCGCGTGGGGTTGCACACCGCGCGCCAATGGCGGCGTGCCGGCGGGCAATGGAGACTCACATGAAGTTAACTGTCTCCGGAATTATGATCACCGCACTCCTCATGTCTTTACCCGCGTTCGCGCAAT
The DNA here is from genome assembly GCA_036820945.1 of Pseudolabrys sp. Classification (GTDB taxonomy): domain Bacteria; phylum Pseudomonadota; class Alphaproteobacteria; order Rhizobiales; family Xanthobacteraceae; genus Pseudolabrys. The sequence goes on along the minus strand of DAISKM010000306.1, from coordinate 1,508 downwards.
ACGGAACGGGCACGGCCTCGACGCCCGGTGCTGGCGTAACGAAGGACAACACGTGGAGCGTAGCGACGCGGGTGAAAAAGCACGTGGCAAGCCACAAGCAAAAGAAACACATGGCGAGCTACAGGCAGCGGCACAATGCCAAAGCCGTGAACTCCAAAACGCAAACGACGGGGTCCGGCACCTCATCTGCACCGGGAGCAAGCACCAGTGCGACACCGAAGTCGCGATAGCCGTCATGTCAGCTAGAGCGACAGCAGCTTCGTAACTGGCCCCGGCAATTTTTGAAGTTGGACTATGGGCCAACGCGGCGCCCGGCAAAAATAAAAGAGCCGCAGGCGCTTCTCCCTGCTGCGGCTCTTCCGTCCATATGCTGAGAGGCTAATTTATGGACGGCGCTTAGATAACAGAGGCAGCGTGTTTTCCCAAAGTTGGACCATGGTCCAATCGCATGGCTTACCACGCACTACTACCGCCGTGATCGCTACGACTGCTGCAAGAAGCCCAAGTTCTACCTCAAAAGAAAGCTGGCCCGCTCAGTCGACGCCCGAGGCGTCAACGTGCGGCGTTGTAGGCGTCGCGTAGGACGTTCGTCTCGAGCTCCAGGTCTTCCAGACGATGCTTGACTACATCGCCGATGCTGATGATACCGGCGAGCCTGCCATCGCGTAATACCGGCATGTGCCGCACGCGATGGTGCGTCATCAGGTTCATCACGCGATTGACACTTTCGTCCGCGGACACGGTGGTCACACCGTATCGCATGATTTCCTTCACCGGCATCGATCCGATTGCCTCGCCGTAGCGAGCAAATGCGTGAACGATTTCACGTTCGGAGATGAGACCAATAACTGCGTCCCCACTCGTCACCACGAGAGCGCCGATATTCTTTGCGCGCAGCCAGTCCGCTGCGCTTTTGATGCTAGCTTCCGGACCTATTGTTGTAACGTCGGTGCCCTTCCGCCTCAGGATGCTTTCGACGGACATAGTCTCCTCCCAGCGTGCGCGCCATCACAAACTTCAGCCCACTATTGGTCTGAAGCGTTCAGCGATACCGGCCCTAGATCGGCATTGGTTATTTTTGGCTTCTCTGGGCTGCAGATGATGTAGCCGTTGGAGTCGGTTTTGTAGGTTGAGGTCTGGAAATGGAAGTATTTCTCGGCTGCGTCTACGACTTCATCGAGGAGCGTATTAGAGAGATACCCTCCGCAGAAAATCCCCAAGGTAAGGAGGAAGGATTTTGGACTCATAGCTGCTTTCCCCGCTAACTCCCGACAGCATTCTTCGGAAAACTAACTGATTCGTAAAAGCAACCTGAGTGGCCGCTCGTGGGGCGACAGAACGACATTTTGGTGACCGGAGACGAAAATGAAATTTACGGCCATTTTACTTGTGATGATGAAGCGGAGCAGTTCCAGAGGAGACGTGCGCAGCCGCCGTTTTCTTCCTTTCGTTGACGGCGGTTGATGAATCCTCCACCTTGCACAAGGGCCCCGCAAGGGGCCCCTTTT
>DAISKM010000305.1:0-4976 GCA_036820945.1 Pseudolabrys sp. | reverse complement strand
CACCTTGATCCATCGGGAAGCAGCGCCGAATGAGCGCGCATTCCTCGACAAACACGGTCACGTTTCGAGCGCGGCAACCATGCGCGCCATGGCGCGCGCGCCAAATGGGCAGGCAACATTGGTTGAGATAAAGGCTGTGGATGCGTCCTACCCTCTGTTCGGACAGACTGCGCTTGATCCGCCCGGAACGCTTGGCGAGGTGTTGGCGCAACGCGAGGGTGTGTTTGGCGCCGTTGCCGACCCGACATTGATGGCGCGGCTTGATATCGCCAAAGGCGCTCATCTGAGCGTTGGTGGTGCAACCTTCGAGATTCGAGGCGCGTTGGCGAGCGAGCCCGACAAGCTTGCCAGCGGCATCGGTTTCGGTCCCCGGCTGCTGGTGAACCAGGACGCGTTGCGCGCGACAGGCCTAATACAGCCGGGCAGCCTTGTGCGATGGCATTACCGATTGCGTCTGCCGGCGAATGACGCGTCCGATAGCGCAGCAAAAGCCCTCGCGGCTCAGGCGCGCGCACAATTGCCGGAAGCCGGATGGGATATCCGCAGCCGCAGCAATGCCTCGCCGCAGCTCGAACGCAATGTCGAGCGCTTTACCCAATTCCTCACGATTGTCGGTCTGACCGCGCTTCTTGTCGGCGGCGTCGGTGTCGGCAATGCCGTCAAGAGTCATCTCGACCGACGCCGCGACACAATTGCGACCATGAAGGCTCTCGGTGCCAGCGGACGGCGTGTATTCGCTATTTATCTTACGCAGGTCATGGTTGTGGCGCTTGCCAGTGGAATCATCGGTGCGGCGCTCGGCGCCATCCTGCCGTTTGCGATTTCCTGGATGTTCGGCGCAATCATTCCGCTGCCGTTGGTACCCGCATTGCATCTCAATGAATTGCTGCTGGCGCTTTTTTACGGATTGCTGGCAGCCCTGGTTTTTGCCCTGTGGCCGTTAGGACGGGCACATGACGTACCCGTTGCTGAGCTCTTTCGCGACACGGTGGCGCCCCAGCCCCGACGACCCCGCAAGCGCTATGTCGCATTCACCGCGGTCTCCGTCCTCGTCTTGGCGGCGTTCGCCATCCTGCTGTCCTATGACCGTCGCGTCGCAGTTATCTTTGTCGCCACAGCAGCCGCCTCGTTTGTACTGTTGCGCATCATCGCTGCTCTGTTGATGGTCGTCGCGCGCCGCGCACCCCGACCTCGAGCGACCGGGCTGCGAATGGCTTTGGCCAATATTCACCGGCCGAGCGCGCTGACGCCGACGATCGTTCTCTCGCTTGGGCTAGGTATCACTCTGCTTGTGACCGTCATCGAGATCGACGGCAATCTGAGACGGCAGTTTTCAAACGAATTGCCGTTGAAAGCTCCGTCGTTTTATTTCCTCGACATACCTGCGGATCAGTCCGCACGCTTTGCGGATTTCGTTCACACGCGGGCGCCGACCGCAAAATTGGAGGAGGTGCCAATGTTGCGCGGGCGGATCGTGTCCGCGGGAGGCACTGAGGCCGAGAAGCTCAAGCCAAGAGAGGACGCAGCCTGGGTGCTGCAAAGCGATCGAGGCATCACTTATGCGAATGACATTCCGAACGGGTCAAGGCTGGTGGGAGGAAACTGGTGGGGAGCGGATTATGAGGGCCCACCGCTCGTTTCATTCGAGAAGCGCATCGCCGACGGCTTGGGCCTCAAGCTTGGCGATTCCGTCGTCGTCAACGTGCTGGGCCGCAATATCACTGCGACGATCGCAAACATGCGCGCCGTCGACTGGGAAAGCCTCGGCATCAATTTCGTCATGGTATTTTCCTCCAATTCTTTTCGCGGCGCGCCGCACAACCACCTTGCCACGCTGACCTATCCTGGCGGCGGCACGCCGGTCGAGGAAGCAGCGCTTATTCGATCGGTGGCCGCGGCCTTTCCGATGGTGACGGCGGTGCGCGTGAAAGATGCACTCGATGCGGTTGGGAGCATCGTGGCCAATCTGGTGCTCGCAATCCGTGGAGCCAGCGGCATTACTTTGGTGACGGCAGCTCTGGTGCTCGGCGGCGCCCTGGCCGCAGGTCACCGCTCCCGGGTCTATGACGCGGTAATCTTGAAGACCCTTGGCGCCACTCGATTTCGCCTCCTCACGGCTTACGGCACCGAATATCTGCTCATCGGCGCCGCGACCGCACTATTCGGGATGATCGGCGGCTCGCTTGCCGCGTGGCTCATCGTCGCTCAGCTTATGCACCTGTCATTCGTCTGGGTGCCCTGGCCCGCCATTGCGGCGGCGTTGGCCGCAGTGGCGGTGACGGTCATCCTCGGGCTCGCCGGCACCTATCTCGCACTTGGGCAAAAACCCGCGCCGATACTGCGAAATCTGTAGGTTTTGCGACATTCCGCCACGGCACCCGTCGCCTGCCCGCTTGGCAGCCATTTCCGGTATACTTACCTGGCTACTGGACGTTAACGATCCGCAATGGTGCAAGGGTCATCGTCAAGCCACATCTAGCGCCGAGACTAGCCAACCACTAGATTCGGAACACGAGCGCGACGGCACCGTGCCGGCGCGCGTGACGTGCCGGCGAAAAGCCGGGACATGAGAGAGGAAACATCGATGTCGGATTACGACCGTAACGTAGCCGCTCGCGGCCTCGGCTCCGCGCCTGCTATCGCGATCGATGCGGGTCTGCGCGCCTACATGATCCGCGTCTACAATTACATGGCCGCCGGCGTCGCTCTGACCGGCGTCGTCGCCTGGCTTACCTTCAATGCGGCTGCCGTGACCGATGCGGCCGGTCGCCTGACCGGTCTGACGCCATTTGGACAGACCCTCTATGGCGGTCCGGTAACTATCGTGTTGTTCTTGGCCACGCTGGGACTCGTGTTCTTCATGAGTTTCCGGATAAGCAGCCTGCAACCAAGCACCGCCCTCCTGCTGTTTATGGTGTACGCAGGATTGCTGGGTGTGATGCTGTCGTCGGTATTTCTGACGTACACCCACGGCTCAATCGCCCGCACCTTCTTCATCTCGGCAGCATCGTTCGGCGCGCTGAGCCTGTACGGCTACACGACACAGCGTGACCTCTCGCCGGTAGGTTCGTTCCTGACCATGGGACTGTTCGGCCTGATCCTGGCGATGATCGTCAACATATTCCTCAAGAGCAGCGGGCTCGACTTCGCGATCTCGGTGATCGGCGTGCTGATCTTCGCAGGCCTGACAGCCTGGGACACGCAGAAGATCAAGGAAATGTACAGCGCCAATGACGATGGCACTGTTACAAGCCGCAAGGCGATAATGGGCGCACTGACGCTCTATCTGGACTTCATCAACCTGTTCCTGTTCCTTTTGCGCTTCGTCGGCGATCGCCGCTAAGCAGCAGCACAGGACGAACCTGCCAACGCCCCGGCCGTGTGCCGGGGCGTTTTTGTTTGCGGTCGTTGCCGCAAGCGATACGGCAATCCATGATGCATGCTTGGCAATTCATTATGGAGGCGCGGCAGGGCCGCGCATGACGATCGCGAATGAGCAACCTAAAAATCCGACCAGCCGCGCTTACTGATATTCCAGCGATTACGCGCATCTACGCGCATGCAGTCGAGCATGGTACCGCCTCATTCGAGCTCGAGGCGCCCGACGAAACCGAGATGGCCCGCCGCATGAACGAACTCACATCCGGCAATTTTCCTTATCTCGCGGCGGAGTTGGGCGGGGTATTGGCGGGATATGCCTATGCGGGACCCTACCGCGCGAGACCGGCATATCGCTTCACGGTCGAGAACTCCGTCTATATTACACCGGATGCTCAGCGCCGCGGCATCGGCAGGGCCTTGCTGGAAGAATTGATAAAAGCGTCGGCCGAGCGCGGATTCCGCCTGATGGTAGCCGTCATTGGCGATTCCAAGCAGATCGCTTCGATTGGCGTCCACAAAGCGACCGGCTTCAGTCACGTCGGCGTGTTTGAGAATATCGGCTACAAGTTCGATCGCTGGCTCGACACTGTGCTGATGCAACGCGCGCTCGGACCGGGGGCAAGCACGCCGCCTTGATCGGCCTCAGTTCGGAACCAGGGCGAGCGAACGGTCGATCGAGCGCAACACGCGCTCAAGCTCGTGGCCACGCCGAACGACCAGTCCCGTCGCAGAGATCACGCTATAGGTTCCCTGCCGGCGTTCCAGCTTCGGGTTTTTTTCGATGCGATAGATCGGCACTTCGGACGTGCGACGGAACACGGAAAAAACGGCCCTGTCTTTCAGAAAGTCGATGGCGTAGTCGCGCCATTCGCCGGCGGCGACTTTGCGTCCATAGAGGTCCAGAATGCGATTGAGTTCGCGGCGACTGAAGGTCACCTGATTTGAGGGGGCGCTGCGCACCTGGCTACCACCGCCCCCAACCGGCTGGCTGGGGTCTAATTCGCCGGAACCGAACGACATGCGGCGCCTCCATTTGTCCTCCGACATGATCGCGCCGGAGAACGTGCGCGGCAAGAGCTTACTTGCCGCGACAAAGTCATTCGAAAACGTACGAAAACAGCGAATAGACGATCACGAAGTCGTTAAACACTCCCACAATAACGCCCAATTTCGGTCAATCGCCGGTCACGCTGGATTGGGATAACAGGAGCGTTGCCTCAAGGCCCGGTCCGGTACGAGCACCGGATTCCTCAGCCCCCCAGCCCCCCGGGGCTCGATCGGCCGGGCCAGTTGAGTTCCGCGTACGGTTCAATCCCCTAATGCCTTCGGGCCGGTTTGGTGCCGGCCCGATTTTTATTTCAGCGCGATTCAATTTGTTTGGAGATTAATTTGCCGGCGTGGCGCAACAAGCCGCGGACGACGCCCCCAGCATCACGCCAGGCTTCGACGACGCGCCGCTTTGCACGACGACGTCGAGTCGATCGATGTCTTTAAGCGAAAAATCGCCCTTTGGGATTTCGCTGAGCGGCAAGCTGAAAGTTTGCGTCTGCCCGTTCCAATTGCCGAGCTTTACCCAGCGGCGCACCACGTTGTGG
>DAISKM010000304.1:4637-4983 GCA_036820945.1 Pseudolabrys sp. | reverse complement strand
ATGTGACGCGGTAAAAGAAGTTTTAGATAGGCGGCTAAATTACGATCAGTATTCGGAAAACTTTGCGAAAGATCTTTCGAAAATACTTAAGGACTATCTTCCGAGAGGCCAAAAGGATACCGCGGAACAGCTAGCGCAGGCATGTGCACGGAATGACCCGCGTGCTGAGAATGAGGTCGAAAGGATTCTTCAGAAGAAGACCATCCTGCACACGAAACAAAGTATTTTGCGGGGTGCACGGGCGGACAAGGCAGAAAAGCTCGCGCGAAAGTACGTACGGCGCGAACCAGAGGCGGTCAAACTTGTGGATGAGATTCTCGATGGCGCGGGTGTCGACATTGATGAT
>DAISKM010000304.1:0-4627 GCA_036820945.1 Pseudolabrys sp. | reverse complement strand
TGCAAAAGGTTCGCGGATATCGAGCAAATTGATTGCCGAGCCACGATCGCCGAAAAGCGCCGCAACAGCAGCCTGCGCGAGATCGATCGGCGCCGGCCTTTCCTTGGTGAAACGCTGCGGCGCGGTGTTAAAGAGGTCGAGGACGCCGAGTTTGAAGTCGTCGACCAGACGCGAGCTAAACGGGATGACGCGGCTTGACGAGCGAATCCAAAATCAAGGCGAACCGCGAGAATGCTTGGGCTAGCACGGGCCCAAAAACCGCGCGTGGGCGTGTCCATGCGGCAGGAAACGCGCGTCGCCACGGTTTGAGCTTGTCGGTTTATTCCAATCCGATCTTGTCCAAAGAAGTGGAGGCGCTCGCGCATGAAATTGCTGGGACGGACGCCAATGCTGAAATCCGCCAATTGGCTTGCCGCATCGCGGAAGCGCAAATCGAATTGCGCCGCGTGCGACACGCACGACATCAATTTCTGTCCGATAACCTAAACCATGACTCTCAACCAAACATGGACGATAAAGAAGCCGGCATCGGCAAGCTTCTACGGTCCAGCCCGTCGCGAATTCCGGTGAGAGCTCTGGCGGAGTATGTGATGACCCGGATGCCTCCGAGGCGGCAAAAATCGGCAACAATCAGGTTGCAAGTAGCTAAACAATTAGTGGTCATGGACCGGTATGAACGGCGTGCGTTGTCACGACGCAAATTTGCGATTAGAGAATTCGACGAGGCGCGCCGAAAGTATCAAGAGAAAACGGGCTCATGAGCCGATCGCTATGAGCGGCGAGCGCTCTCGCGCCGCAAATTTGCGATTCGCGAACTAGACGCTATTCGTCGCCCATCAGATAGGCATTGGGGGTGATAGATTCTTAGCTCAGTTGCTCCCAGACGAGGCGATGGACTGACCGTCGCCCCAGGGCCGGCAAGGGTGCAAGGTATAGGGAACTGCAATTTGCCGGCGAGGCACTCCGATGAACGTTTCGTAGAACGGCCTTCATTAAATAAGTTTGCTGATTTAGAAACGGTTGACTGTGACGGGGCCATCACAGCGGGCACCCGCTAAGACGGCACATCCAATACGCCTGATTTTCATCGCTCGGCTGATTGACACCTGACTGTCACCATGGGTCAATTTTGATAGTCAGTTTGCGCGCAGCGACGATTAGCATGCGGAATTGCCGCGCGATACGGAGCAGCCATGGTTGATCGTGCATCCGTTGCGGTCGTTGGAGTAGGGCACACGCGTTACGGCAACCTCCCAGAATACGATGCGTACGACCTCGGGGTGCTGGCACTGAAGCAGGCGGTCGCAGACGCGGGTCTCACGTTCACGGATTTAGACGGACTGATCGTCAACCGCATTCCCGACTATCAACGCTTCTGCGAGATCGCCGGACTTGATCCCGCCTACGTCAGTATCACGCCGGGCCAAGGACGCTTTTCAGGCATCTGCATCGAGACGGCTGCAGCTCTAATCCGCAGCGGGGCAGCCAAGACGATTGCGCTTGTCTATGGCAACAATGGCCGCTCCTCGGGCGACCGTTACGGCGGTGCCAGGGATACCTATGGCAGTGGCGGTGGCGGACTGTGGTTCCCTTATGGAATGACGTCGCCAGGGGCGTTTCACGCGCTGATGGCGCGCCGACACATGGCGCTCTACGGCACTAAAAATGAACATTTTGGCGTCGTCGCCAAGACGTTCCGAGACCACGCCGCGCTCAATCCGGCTGCGGTCATGCGCACCCCGTACACCCTGGCCGATTATCAGGACTCGCGATACATCTGCGAACCTCTCCACCTTTTCGACTACTGTCTCATAAATGATGGCGGCGTCGCGCTTGTTCTGACGTCCGCCGCGCGGGCGCGCGATCTTGCTCAGCCACCCGTCTACCTGCGTGGCTACGGCATGGCTACTGCACTCAGCGATTCAACATTTCCGCCCGACGATTTCTGGCGCGCGCCGGCAAAAGAGGCGGCAGCAAAAAGCTTCCGCATGGCTGGGCTGGTTCACGACGATATCTCGACGCTGATGATCTATGACAATTTTACCCCAACAGTGCTTTTCTCCTTGGAGGGCTTTGGCTACTGCGGCGTCGGTGAGAGTGGCGCCTTTGTTGCGGAGGGTCATCTCGCGATCGGTGGGCGCTATCCAAGCAATACCTCGGGCGGCCATTTGTCCGAATCCTACATGCAGGGATGGGCGCTCAATGTTGAGGCAGTGCAGCAGGTACGTGGCGCGTGCGGTGCGCGTCAGGTAGAGAATTGTCATTTCGCGCATTACATGGCCGCCGCCCCAGTCGTTACCTCAATTATTTACGGGAGGGAGCAGTCGTGACCACCAGCCCGCTTCCCTCCATTGAGGGTCCCGATAAACCTTTTTGGCTGGCGCTCAGGCAGCGCGAGGTGCGCGTGCAACGGTGCGGCGATTGTATGACGTATAGATTTCCGGCAGCAGCATTTTGTGCACACTGTCGCTCCGAAACGTTCGAATGGGTTGCTGTCGAACCGACCGGTGTGGTCGAAACGTGGTGCGTATTCCATCGGCAATATTTCGAAGGTCTCACGGTGCCATACACAGTGATTCAGGTGCGGCTAAAATGCGGGATCAGACTATTTTCTAATCCGGTGGGGGTCGAGGCGGACGCGCTCCGCATCAACATGCCGGTCGAGGCTGTTTTTGAGGATATCACTCCAGAAGTTACACTTCTAAAATTTCAGCCGACAAAAGGCGATCTCCAATGAAGGCTATGGTCGTTCATCAGCCCGGTGGCACCGAGGTTCTGAGCCTCGAGCGCGTTGCCGATCCAATAGCGGGTCCGAAGGACGTCATCATCAAAGTCGATGCGTGTGGTGTTTGCTTCCACGACATCGTGACGCGCAATGGCACGTTGAAATTTGGCGTGCAAATGCCGTGCATCCTCGGTCATGAAATCTCTGGCACGGTGGTCGACGTAGGGCGCGACGTGCGCGACTTCCAAAGGGGCGATCGGGTTGCAACCGTGCAACGCTACCATATCTGCGGCGCCTGCCGTTATTGTCGGACCGGGCGTGAGACTCTGTGCCCCGAGCGCAAGTTTACTGGTGATTGGGGTATGGTCGGCGGCTACGCCGAGTACGTCGCTGTTGAGGACGACAATGTCGCCCTCGTGCCCGAAGGCGTTGAGCTGCAAGATGCAGCCATTGTTGCCTGCGCAATCGGCACGATCCTCAACGCGATCCGAGAAATCGGGAAATTGCAACCGGGAGAAACGGCGCTCGTAACCGGAGCCGGTGGCGGCCTGGGCATGCACGCCATTCAACTGGCTCGATTGGCGGGCGCATTGGTCATTGCACAGACCACGTCGCCTGATAAGGCAGATCAGATTCGTGCGCTCGGCGCGCATACGGTGATCGTGCACGGGCGCGGAGAGGATTTCTCAAGCGCGGTCAAAAAAGCGAACGGGGGGCTCGGGGTCGATGTTGCAATCGACAACGTCGGCAGCCAGCTGTTTGAGCCAATCCGTCGCAGCATGGGAATCGGCGGGCGTTGGATCATGATCGGGCAATTAACCGGTGAGTTTGTGCCGTTCAATCCGGCCCAGCTCTTTCTTAAGAACGTCTCCATGCTGAGTGCGACGAGCACGACGCGCAAGCAGCTCGATGACTGCCTTGCATTGGTGGCACGCGGGGTTATCAAACCAATCGTTTCGTTGGCGCTTCCACTCGAACAAGCGGCGCGAGCGCACGAGCTTGTTGAGACGGGTAAGTCTGCTGGCCGGATTGTACTGCGCCCCAACGGATAAACGATGAAACTTGACGCAGCGATAGTTGGCATCGGCAACAGCAGCTTTGGACGCGGATTGCCCGACAGCCAGCTAAGGCTCGCTGCCACGGCGTTTAAGAACGCGATAGTGGATGCCGGTCTTCAGCGGCATGACGTCGATGGGCTTTCAATACATCTCGGGTCGCCGATCGGCGTCGACTATGACCGCGTTGCCGAGGCATTCGGACTTGAGATCCGCTATGTAAATCAGTCGTGGCTGCACGGCCGGTTCGTCACCAATGCACTGCAGCATGCGGCCCTTGCGGTTTGCGCCGGGCTCGCTGATGTCGTCGCCTGCGTTACAGCGATCAGTTTCACGCGCGAGCGCGGCTTTCTCGGCGGACCGGGTGATGTCGAAGGCAATCGCGAGGAGGGTGGAACTCACGGCGAAGCACCTCCCTATGGCCTTACGGCTCCAGCGGGCGGCGCGGCGATTGCCATGCAGCGTTATATGCATGTGTTTAAGGCAACGAGCGAGCAGCTTGCGGCGGTGCCGATTACCCTTCGTCAACACGCGATGCTCAATCCCCGCGCGATCATGAAAGAGCCGCTAACGCTGCAAGCGCACCAGAACGCGCGCATGGTCGTTGATCCGCTTAGGCTCTACGATTGCTCTCTCATCAGCGACGGCGCAGTGGTCGTACTGGTCGCACGCGGCGACCGTGCAAAGAACATGAGGCAGAAGCCGATACGCATCGCCGGGATGCAAGGGATTCGTTCGGGACGTGACGAGTTCATCTTCGCGCCGCGTGGGCTTGGGATCAATCAACAGTCGGGACGAGCACCTGCGCCTCGGATCGTCGATCAGGAGGTGTTCGCAAGCGCTGGGG
>DAISKM010000303.1:0-4990 GCA_036820945.1 Pseudolabrys sp. | reverse complement strand
CTGAAATACCGGCTCTACCGCCACCCGCTGGTGATGTTCGGCATCGGGCCAGCCTATCTATTTCTCCTTCAGCATCGGCTGCCGGTCGGTTTTATGCGCAATGGTTGGCAGCCTTGGGCCAGCACTATGCTCACCAATCTCGGGGTCGCGCTGATCGTTGCCACGCTAGCGTGGTTGATCGGTTTTAAGGCGTTCCTGATGGTGCATCTCCCAATCATGCTGCTTGCCGCCACAGCTGGCGTCTGGTTGTTTTATGTGCAGCATCAATTCGAGCACACGGCGTGGGACCGTGACGGGAAGTGGTGTCTGCACGATGCGGCCTTGCACGGCAGCTCACACTATGAACTGCCAGCGGTTCTGCGCTGGTTCACCGCCAATATCGGCGTCCACCACGTCCACCACCTTTGCAGCCGCATTCCATATTACCGTCTGCCGCGCGTGCTGCGCGATCACCCCGAGCTGCGCGAGGTCGGCCGTGTGACACTGCTCCAAAGCTTTCGATGCGTGCGACTTGTGCTATGGGACGAGGTGCAACGACGTATGGTGACGTTCCGCGAAGTCCGGACATCGGGCCTTGGCAAAGGCTAGCATCTGTGTCTGGCGCTTCGAACCGTTATCCGCTTTTGGGGGTAAAGCGGACATCGGCAAGCAGTTTATCGGCGTATTTTAAGGTTCATGCCGGAGATGCTAGTCGTCCGCGTGATCTGTATATCTCGTTCAGACTCTACCGGGCATCAGCGCTAGGCTTTGCGTTTTCGCCTACGTTCTTTAAGCCATGCTTGACCGCCGGTATCGATCCAGCTTGACGCCTCTTCCTCAGAACACCCCTCAAAGATTTCCTCAGATGGAATGCCTTCAAGCACGGCCCATACCGACCACACCGGGGCATGAGGTGCCTTCCGGACAATCAGTTTTGGTTCTTCTTGGCTCACGCGACCAGTATCTAGAATATCGGTCATACAAGCTGAATTGGCCCCCTTAGGGCCTGTCTGCAAGGAGAATAGCAGGCTGCCTTGTTCATTACTGCCCAAAGTACTGACTGTTTCTCCCCTAATCTCCAGCGTCGAAAACGCAAGAAGCGCCCATGTCTTTTATTGAGGGCGCGATCTATGGGCTAAGGGCCGGGTCGATCATCTGCCCTGCAGCAAAGCCGACTGCCGTAAGTTGATGCAGTAGCAAAGCAACCGCGCGATAGCGCTGCACTAAGCTACGCTACGCCCTAATGCGGTCGCGTCGGAGCATTCTGGTGGACAAGTGGGCACCGGCCGATTGTAGCCCCTTCGTCGGCAGTTTCGTTCCAGAATTTTTGCAGTTCCTCTCTGGTGAGAACGTCACTGATCTTGAAATTGGGGTCAGGGCACGCCTGGCGTATGCACTGATAGAACCGGCCAACATGTCCTATTCGAACAAGAGTTTCCTCACTCAGTTTTCCGGCGTTCGCCCACGCTTCGAGTCTTGTGCGAGCAATTTTGCCACTCATCAATTCAGAATAAGAAAATGATTTCATTTGCCACCTCGCGTCTTGAACAATTTCAGCGGGCCCATTGCGTCGTAACCGTGCCACATGCGAGGCACTCAAATATCCGCCTGTGTCGACCGAGGCATAGCTCCTCGATGTGAGTGATAACCATTGGCGCACGGCACTCGGAACACGCAAGGTGCTCGACGTCTTCCGAACAAGCATAGCGGTAAGACTGCGACATGGCGGCCCCTGTTGCAGGCGGGAGCGCGACTACGTTCTCAACCACCGACGCCTGCACAGAGTCTGCCGATGATAAATCAACTATGGATTGGCTCGCATTCCAGGTCCATTGCCCAAAAAGGCATGGACGCCGAAGCAGCCATCTTATTCTGCGTAGGGGTCGGTTTTCGAAAATAAGGCAGCAGCTGAAAATATATCGTCCCGAAATAGCCGCGACATCTTGAAGTCGCCGAGACGAGTATCCAGCTTCACCGAGTAGCTAAATCGTACTTAGTTTTTTTTTAAAAGGATACATACCATGACAAATACTCCGTCATCCAACGAAACACAGAAGCCCGCATCGCCTGCTCAGACTCCGCAGCAGCAGACCCAGGGCGATCCCAAGCAGAACAACGACAAGCAGGGCGGCCAGCAGCAGAAGTAGGCGGCGCTTTGAACACGGCAGCCCGGCCCACGGGCCGGGTCTTTGCCGTTCGAGAAATGATGCGCGCTTGGTATTTGTCGTGCCCTTGAGCCTAATTGCGCTGGTTCTGACTTTTCAGAAATGCAGTGTTCGTGAGTTAGGGACCTCAAATGAGGCTTGAGATTTGGAGAGAAATAGCGATGGCATATAAGGACGATCATCAAGAGGATCTTGTGTTATGACTTCAGTTCGTACTCTTGCGGGACTGGCGAGCAAAACTCTCTATTTTTCATTGTTTTTAAGTGCGTACGCATTCGTCTCGATATTGTTGTTGGGCGGTGTTCGTCATCCCTGAGGCTTTTCTGGGAAAGCTCGGCCGAATTTCGGAAAGAAAGAAGAGGCCCACAGACGTCGCCATCGTTTATCCTGTGACGCTGTTAGAAAGTTGCCAAAACCGAATGAGTATTCAAACAACACGCAAGGACGTCCAATTTAATCATCCTTTCTCGATCGAGGGGGTTGGGCGAGTTTTACCGCCCGGGACTTACGAAGTCGTGACGGACGCTGAGTTGATCGAAGGATTATCGTTTCCCGTCTATCGTCGTGTTGCGACCATGATCCTGGCCCCGACACAATCTTCTCGGGGTTCGATCGAAATGTTGACCATCGACCCGTCTGATCTCACAGCGGCGATGAAACGTGACGCATTGGTCGGCAAAGACGTGTCAGTACCGGCAAAGCCGGCATAATAGGGTTCACATTGCTATGGGACGAACGGGCAACAACATATGACGATCACGTTTCCGAACCGAAGCCGCAGTTACGACGCGACGCGGCGGGCGGTTCGCTTCTGGGGATATGACCGTTCTATGGAAAGCTCATTCTTTATAATGATAGATGCCTTGAGGCAGATGCAGCCGAACCTTCGGTCAAACTCGATCGATATCTTGCGTGCCTTTGACGACAACCGTGAGCGCATCTACGCGATTGCCGCAAAAGTCTATGCGCGAGGACGCAAGGGTTCTTACGATCTGAACGTTGCTGACGTTTGATGCCGAAGTTTGCAGCTATAGCGCTCATCAAGTAATCGGCCCCTTACTCACCAAAGGACAAGCGTTATAGATGCCGATATTTTCATACTTCTTCGTTGTCGGCTTGATCCTTGTCGGCCTGCTGTACTGCGCGGACGCCGTGATAGTTCCGAGCCCGATTAAGTTTGGTGGCTCGCAAAAGCTCGGACTCCCAGCACCCTACAGCGCGCCGATTGTTACTTTCCAGGAGCCCACCGGGACTGATGTTGAGGCCATCGGTCGCCGTGACTAGGTCCACCGCCTCAGTCTGGGGTGGGCTTCGTGGCCTCACAACGTCCGCGTCACTTTACTCAGGTGAGGGGGGTTGTCGGGGTCGAAGCCCTGCCGGCGCGCAGCCGCTTCGATGGCGCAATAGGCCGGGATCAGCATAGTGACCGGATCGCAAACCGGGTGACCGTCGCCGATCCATGGCAGCGTCCCCGCCGCGCCTCCGGCGATAAAGGTCCTTTCACCCGCATCGTCCAGATCACGGACGAGGTCGTCGATGCCCGCGGCAGCTTGGTCGTTCTGTCGCAGCACCAGCACCGGTGTCGCCGGCGTGATTGATGCGCGCGGCCCATGCCGCAGTTCGGCCGCGCTGTAACCCAGCGTCGGCACCCGCAGGATTTCGGCCACCTTGAGCGCGATCTCCCGCACGCAACCAAGGCCGTATCCTCGTCCAACGACGAAAGCCGCAGCCGCGCTGGACACAGAGTCGGTCCAGAGCGACCAATCGCACGCGAGTGCATTCGACAATCGCTGCGGCAGCTGCCGGAGGCCGTCGTTCAAGTCACTATCGCGTGCCAGGTTCGCCACCAGCTGCGCCCCGGCGATCATCGACAGCGCGACTGTCTTGGTCGCCGCAACGGCCTGCTCGCGACCCGCACCTATTGGCAGGACCAGCTCGGACGCGTGAGCTGCGGGAGAATTTTCGTCATTGATAATGGCAAGCGTCAGCGCGCCCAGATTGCGCGCTGCCTGCGTGGCGTTCACCAGATCGGGGCTGCGCCCGGACTGCGATACAACAACGAACAGCGCATCGCGCAATTGCAGGGGCCGCTTGTAAGCGGTGACAACCGAAGGCGCGGCGGCGGAGGCGAGTAGGCCGAGCCGCGTTTCGAACAGGTAGCGCAGGTAAACGCCGACGTGCCCCGAGCTTCCGCGTCCGCAGAAAACGACGATGCGCGGCTTGGTCTGCTCGATTCGTTCGGCAATCGCCGCGAATACATCGGTCCGCGCCAGGAGACGTTTCGCCGCCTGCGGGATTTCGGCGGTCTCGCGCGCCATCGCGCTTCCGGCAGGCCGTTCAGCCATTTTTGCCCGTCGGTGCTTTATGGGAGGCCGTGATAGCGGAACGCAGGTTGCCGCCGTGGCGCTGGAGTAGCTCGGTGGCTTCGCCGCGGCTGAGTCCGAAGCCGACCAGGACGGCCGTCTTCACGTCCCCGTCGGCCTGTTGAAGGTGGCGCGCCGCGTCGCCTTCCGAACAGCGGACGATTTCGCTGACCATGGCTTCCGCGCGCCGACGCAGCTTGGCGTTCCGCGCGCGCATGTCGACCATCAACCCGCGATAAACGCGGCCCATCCTCACCATCACGGCGGTGGAAAAGAGGTTAAGCACGATCTTCTGCGCGGTGCCCGCTTTCATACGGGTTGAGCCGGCGATGACCTCGCTCCCCGTATCGGCCAGAACGTGATGACGGGCGACCTCGAACAGCGGAGCGCCTGCGTTGTTTGCGACGGCGATCGTGACCGCGCCCGAAGCAGCGGCCGCGCGCAACGCGCCGATCGTAAAAGGCGTCGTGCCGCTCGCTGCGA
>DAISKM010000302.1:0-5021 GCA_036820945.1 Pseudolabrys sp. | reverse complement strand
GGTCGAGAGTTGGCTGGATAAGGGAATTTCGCGCGTCATTATCGGCACTACGGCGGTTCGCGATCCGCCGTTCGTCAAACAGGCCGCCCGCGACTTTCCCGGTCGTATCGTAGTGGGCCTGGACGCGCGCGACGGCAGAGTCGCCGTTGAAGGTTGGGCGGAAACATCGCAATTATCCGCGCTCGATATAGCTAGACAGTTCGAAGACGCAGGCGTGTCTGCAATCGTATATACCGACATCTCGCGGGACGGCATGCTTCAGGGGCTTAATCTCGACGCCACCATCGCGCTTGCTGACGCGGTGAGTATTCCCGTGATTGCCTCCGGGGGCGTCGCGTCGATCGAGGACATCAAGGCTTTGGTTGCGCCGCGTGCAAGGAAACTTGCCGGCGCCATCATGGGCCGCGCCCTTTATGACGGGCGGGTCGATGCTGCGGAAGCGCTTAGCCTGATCCGGACTGCGGGGCCGAGCGTCTGATGTTCAAAGTCCGGGTCATCCCTTGTCTTGATGTGAAAGATGGCCGCGTGGTCAAGGGCGTGAATTTCGTCAATCTGCGCGACGCCGGGGATCCTGTGGAGGCGGCGATTGCCTATGATTCGGCGGGAGCGGATGAGCTTTGCTTTCTTGACATCACCGCGAGCCATGAAAAGCGCGAAACCATCTATGATGTCGTGACCCGCACAGCGGAGGCATGCTTCATGCCGCTTACTGTTGGCGGTGGGGTGCGCACGGTCGATGATATTCGGAAGCTCCTGACCTGCGGTGCCGATAAGGTATCTATCAATACCGCGGCGGTTAGTCGGCGTGGCTTCGTGAAGGAGGCGGCGGAGAAATTCGGCGATCAGTGCATCGTGGTGGCAATCGACGCCAAGAAAGTTTCCAGGCCTGGCGAAACGGACCGTTGGGAAATTTTTACGCACGGGGGACGTAATCCGACCGGCCTCGACGCAATCGATTACGCAAGGGAAGTTGTTGCACTGGGAGCGGGAGAAATTCTTCTGACCTCCATGGATCGCGACGGCACAAGGCTTGGCTACGACCTGCCGCTTACGCGCGCGATAGCGGACGCCGTGATGGTGCCGGTCGTTGCCTCCGGCGGCGTGGGCAGTCTTGAGCACATGGTCGAGGGCATTCGCGACGGCCATGCAACCGCGGTCCTGGCAGCCTCCATTTTTCACTTCGGCGAGCACAGCGTGCGCGAAGCCAAGGCCTATATGGCCAAAGCTGGCCTGCCGATGCGGCTCGATCCTTGACTGCAACAGTGCTATGAGCCGCCGAAAGGGGCCGTCATGAGCAACTTTACCCTGTCCGATCTGGAAAAACTGATCCACGAGCGGGCCAAAGCCAGCGCGGCGGACTCCTATACGCGGACCTTGCTCGACAAAGGTGTGGCGCACTGCGCGAAGAAGCTTGGCGAGGAGGCAATCGAAGCGGGCCTTGCCGCCGTCCAGGAAGACAAAGAGCGGCTGATCGCGGAAGCAGCAGATCTGCTCTATCATCTGCTCGTGCTGCTTGAAGCGCGCGGCGTGCCCTTATCGCAGGTCGAGGCAGCGCTGGAGAAACGCACGGCAAAAAGCGGGCACGAAGAGAAGGCCTCTCGCCCGCCCAGCTAGTCGCATGATGGAACAACGCACCGAAGAAAATCTGTCGCCTTACCGCACTTTTACACGCGCGGAGTGGGCGATGCTGCGCGAAGATACCCCCATGACCCTCGCCCAGGACGAGGTCACGCGGCTTCGTTCGCTGCACGATCGGCTGGACATGGCGGAGGTGGAGGAAATCTACTTGCCGCTGTCGCGATTGCTCTCAATGTATGTGGCGGCCACGCAGCGGCTTTTCCGGGCACAGCAGCGCTTCCTCGGAACCGAGGATGCCAAAATGCCATACATCATCGGCGTCGCAGGCTCTGTCGCGGTTGGCAAGTCGACCACGGCGCGTGTCCTGCAAGCCTTGTTGGCGCGCTGGCCGAATGTGCCCACGGTCGATCTGATCACAACAGATGGCTTTCTT
Source organism: Pseudolabrys sp. (assembly GCA_036820945.1). Lineage (GTDB taxonomy): Bacteria > Pseudomonadota > Alphaproteobacteria > Rhizobiales > Xanthobacteraceae > Pseudolabrys. Next base: position 3,010 of record DAISKM010000302.1, on the reverse strand, counting down.
TATCCGAACGCCGTTCTCGAACGCGAAGGCCTGATGGAAAAGAAGGGTTTCCCGGAAAGTTATGATTTGCCGGCGCTGCTGCGCTTCCTTTCCGACGTCAAGGCTGGTCGGCGTCCGGCAAGAGCACCGATCTACTCTCACCTGCTCTATGACGTCATGCCGAATCAATCGATCGAGGTGGACAGGCCGGACATACTTATCGTCGAAGGGTTGAACGTGCTCCAAACCGGTCGCTTGCCGAAGGATGGCAAGGCGATTCCCTTCGTCTCGGATTTCTTCGATTTTTCGGTCTATCTTGACGCCGACGAGGAGGTCCTGAAAGCCTGGTACGTGGATCGCTTCCTCACTTTGCGCGGAACCGCATTCCGCGATCCAAAATCGTATTTTCATCGTTATTCGAGTTTGTCCGACCAGGAGGCGATCGAAACCGCATCGTCGATCTGGTCGCGCATCAACCTGATCAACCTGCACGAAAATATTCTGCCGACGCGACAACGGGCCGACCTCATCCTGAAGAAAGATGAAAGCCACCTGGTCGAGAATGTCTCGTTGCGTAAACTATAACTCCGGGCCGCCAACGCAGGCCTTTAGGCCGCCCGGCGGCTGAGATCGAAATGCTCGAAATAGCGTCTCTTGATGGCCGAGACGGGAAGCACGATCAAAACATCCGTCGTTCCGAATTCGTAGTCGACGACAGCGCCATCGCCGATATATGCCCCGAGGCGTAGATATCCCTTAATCAGCGGGGGCAGCGCCCGCAACGCTTCCTTGGCATCGATGGCTTCCTTCGCCGTGCGATTCATTTCGACGTAGCGCTCGGGCAAAGCTCGGGCGCGCCATGGTTCCGGCGCTGCCGCATAATGATGCAAGAACGAAAGAGGCAGTGCGAGGCGTTTGGGGTCAGTCCCGTCAAGGCTTGCGCATCCGAACATAACGTCGCAGCGGTTCTGCAGAAAGTAGGCGTGGATGCCGTGCCACAGGAGTTCGACCGTACGTTTGTTGCGGTAAGGGGCAAGTACGCAGGAGCGGCCGAGCTCAAGAAATTGAAGATGACTGTGGCGCGCGATCAGTGATCCGATATTGAATTCTCCCGCGGTGTAAAAGCCTCCGTATTCTTCGGCCAGCGGTTGGCGGAGCAGCCGGTATGTGCCGACGACGGCAGGCCGGTTGAGCGCGCTTCGGTCCCGTGTGGCGTGGTCGATAACCAGCAAGTGGTCGCAGATTGCGTCATAGCCATCGATATCCCGGCGCGCGAACAATCGCGCCGGGTTCGGGATGGCCGCGCCTTCCTGATAGAAAACGTGGTACCGCAGCTTCTGCGCCTGCCGCACCTCGGCTGCGGTCTGCGCGAGCCTGACCTCGAGGGAGCCGACGCGGCCAAGCCTTTGGGACGGCCGGTGAGTACGGGCAGCCCAAGCTTGCAATCCGCCATAGGCCTGGAGCGACGGGATTATGCCAGGGACGCCAAGGCCACCAGGCGTCGGACGAAATCGCTCAAACAAGCTGCGCTGCGGGTGAAGAGGACCGCGGGTGACCATGCGGTTCAGGTCCTTTTCGGCATGAATGCGCCAAAACCCTATGTTTGGCTTCATTTCCGAACTCGCGAATCAGCGATGAATTGCTGATGTGCCCCTACATCACGGACTGACCACGGAATTATGACAGTGTGGGGAAAGCTGCGTCAGGCTGCAAGCGCTTTACGGGCACGGGACATGGCCATTCAAGATCTTCGCCCGGCCGCGATCGGGTGGTTTCATCAGGATCCCGTCCACTCCCACGTTTCGATTGCCGTGGTTAAGGCGAGGTAAAGCCTGTAGCGGCCGTGCAGTCAGTCACGCCGCTCGGCGCACATCGTCGGCGAGTGCCCGATAAGACAAGGCTTCCGCGAGATGCACGCGTCCGACGCGCTCGGCGCTGTCAAGGTCGGCGAGTGTGCGTGCGACACGCAGGATCCGGTGATATCCACGCGCGGTCAGGCGCATCGAGTCCGCGGCATCGCGCAAGAGCGCCATGCCAGCGGAGTCCGCTCGTGCGACCTCCTCGAGAACAGGCCCGCTCACCTGAGCATTTGTGCGGACGTCGCTCAGGCCCAAAGTGGCATATCGCTCGACCTGGATGTCGCGCGCCCGCGCCACCCGCGCGGCAACTTCTCGACTACCTTCACTGGGAGGCGGCAGAATGAGATCCGCCGCCGTCACTGCCGGGACTTCAACGTGCAGATCGATCCGGTCGACCAGCGGCCCCGACAGCCGGCCCTGGTACTCCGCGGCACAATGCATGTTCTGACCACGCTTGCAGATGAAGCCGGGATCGCTCGCGCGTCCGCACCGACATGGATTCATTGCCGCGATCAGCATGAAGCGGGCGGGATAGGTGACGCGATGGTTGGCACGCGAGATCGCCACTTCGCCGGTTTCGAGCGGTTGTCGCAACGAATCGAGGACCTGACCCGAGAATTCCGGCAACTCGTCGAGGAAGAGAACACCGTTGTGCGCAAGTGAGATCTCGCCCGGCCGTGCGCGCAGGCCACCACCGACAAGAGCGGGCATCGATGCGGAATGATGCGGCGAGCGAAAAGGTCTCCGATTGTTGAGCGCGCCGTCTTCGATTTCCCCCGCAATCGAGGCGATCATCGATACTTCAAGCAATTCTGCAGGAGAAAGCGGTGGCAAGATCGTCGGTAGCCGGGCCGCGAGCATCGACTTCCCGGCGCCAGGCGGCCCGATCATGAGCATGTTGTTTCGTCAATGGCAAAACCTGCCACCGCCGGGTCCCCTTAGTCTGCCTGCGTTCTACGGAAACTGCTCCCGTAGTCCATTCAAAAAGCCGACTAAAGCCCAAAGGTGTTGCCTGACCCGTGGCAAGAGATGTTCGCACTCACCTCAAGAGCGGACGTAAGCTGTAATCCATCGAATGTCGCTAAGGGCCAAAAGCGGACATTACGCTCCGCTGATGATTGCCTCTAGCACACGCAGGGCATCAATTGTCCCGGCCGCCTCACCCTTCTCGA
>DAISKM010000301.1:0-5025 GCA_036820945.1 Pseudolabrys sp. | reverse complement strand
TTTGACAACGGCTAACGGCTTGAAGCGCTTGGGATTTATCCTGCTCGCGGTGATTGCGGGCGGCCTCGCCGTGCTCACGACCGCTGGTTACCTGGTATCGGCCGATGCGGTGCGGCAACAGGTTCTGGCAGAGATCCGCGAAGTCACCGGCCTTGAGCCGGTTTTGCGCGGCAAGGCCAGCGTTTCCCTGTTTCCCACAGGCAGTGTCAACTTTGCGGACGTTGTGCTTGGCGATGCCAAAGAACCCGCGCTGAGCGCGGAACGTCTGACGGCGCGCCTGCGCTTTTTCCCACTGCTGATCGGGCGTGTCGAGATTGCGGATGTCGCTCTGGAAAATCCAAGAATCGCGATCGATTTCCAGCCCAATGGTCAGTCCAATTGGTCGGCTCTGATTGAAGCACTCACACGCAGCCAAACGACCGCGCATCGGCTTACTGCGTTTTCAGAGATGCGGATCAACGGCGGCACGGTCGTAATCCGGGACGAAGCTCGGCAACTCAACGAAACATTGTACGGGGTGGAATTCTCGCTGGCCTGGCCGTCAATCTCAAAGAGTTTCGGGGCCACCGGGCGCTTCGTCTGGCACGACGCGCCAATGGATGCGAGCCTGACACTTGCCGATTTCGCCTCTGCGCTCGCCGGCAGCCGCAGCGGCTTGAGACTTCGCGTCTCCGGCGAGCCGATGAAGGCTGCGTTCGAAGGCGCCATCAGCATCAAGCCAACCCTGAAGATCGAGGGCACGCTTGCGGCAGATGCCGCCTCGCTGCGCAGCGCATTAGTGTGGACGGGACAAAAGCCTTTACCCGGCGGCGGCTTCGGCCGGTTCGCCATCAAGGCACGAACGAATGTTGTTGGCGGCAGGATCAGTTTGTCCAGCGTCAATGTAGAGCTCGACGGCAATGCCGCCGAAGGCGTGCTTACATTCGCGGGCGATGGACGAAAGATCCTGCAGGGTACGCTTGCCGCCGACGCGCTCGACCTGACGCCCTATATTTCGACTGTCCGGCTTCTCACCACGAATGAGCGCGCATGGAATAATGGCCGCATCACGCTTGATGGGCTCGCGGGGCTCGATATCGACTTGCGCCTGTCGGCTGCCAACGTCACCGTCTCCACTGCCAAGCTTGGACGCACTGCCGTTGCAGCAAACCTGCGTGGCGGACACCTGGTGATCACGATCGGAGAGGCCCAGGCTTATAACGGAGTCATCAAAGGCTCTCTCGCACTCGCCAATTCCGAACAGAGTGTCGACGTCAAATCGCAGTTGCAGTTTACCGACGTCGACCTCGAAAGCTGCCTCGGCCAATTGTTCGGACTGCGCCGGCTCGAAGGAAAAGGGAATATCCAGCTCGCCGTTGAAGGTACGGGCGACAGCATACTGGCGGTGACGCAGACCTTGAGCGGCACAGCCACATTGACCGGGACTAACGGCGCGCTCGCGGGACTCAATGTCGAACAGTTGCTCCGTAGGCTGGAACGGCGGCCACTTTCCGGTGGCGGCGAATTCCGCAGCGGACGTACGCCCTATGACAAGATCACCGTCGCTTTGAAGATCAACCAAGGTACAGTTACGGCCGAAGACGTGAAGGTCGAGGGTGCTACAGTTGTGCTCGGGCTCGTGGGCTCGGCCTCGATCCCGGCACGCGAGCTGGATCTAAAGGGCACGGCCGCGCTTGTGGCGCCTCCGAAGCCGGGCGCGGCACCCTTTGAGCTGCCATTCATCGTGCAAGGCTCGTGGGACGACCCGATCATGCTTCCTGACCCGGAATCTCTAATCCGGCGCTCGGGGGCGGCCGCACCGCTCCTCAACGCAGTGCGCGATCGCAGCACGCGTGAGTCCGTGCGATCGGCTATTGAACGGCTGACGGGCGGTGCCGCAGCCTCCGGCACTGTTCCGGCTGCCGGCCAGTCATCCACTCAGCCGGCGGCGGGAAAGCCGGAATAACAGCCACCACGCGGTCGGCTCTTTCGACTATCATTCTACCGGAGACGATCACCCGCCCCCGCGCGGCTGGCGCGAAGCGGCTGGTAGACCGTCCTGTTCCACCCGCCGGAAAAGAGCAGCAGCAACTGATACAGGCCACGCCGTCAGAGCTGGGCACCCAGTGCCGCGCGCTGGCGCCGCGCGGCACCCCTTTTGGCTATCAGTGACGATACTATGGTGCCGACCGCGACGACCGCGATCATGATCGTGCAAACGGCATTGATTTCCGGCTTCACCCCCAACCGGACTTCCGAATAGATGCGGATGGGCAGCGTCGTTGCGCCCGGCCCGGTGGTGAAGCTCGCGATCACCAGATCGTCCAACGACAACGAGAAAGCCAGCATCCAACCGGCGGCAATCGCCGGCGCAATCAGCGGCAGGGTAATGGTCAGGAACGTCCTGAATGGCGGACATCCGAGATCCATCGCCGCTTCCTCGAGGCTGCGATCAAAATTGACCAGCCGTGACTGCACGATCACGGTCACGAAGCACATCGTCAGGGTGGTGTGAGCAATGACCACGGTCCAAAATCCGCGGTCAACGCTGATCGCCACAAAAAGCAGCAGCAGCGAAAGACCAGTGATCACTTCCGGCATGACCAGCGGGGCGTAGACCATGCCGGAAAACAGCATGCGGCCACGAAACGAGCCCAGGCGAGTCAGCGCGATGGCGGCGAGCGTCCCGAACACTGTTGCGGCTGTAGCCGATAGCGCAGCGACTCGCACACTGATCCAGGCGGCCTGCTGGATGGCCGTGTCGTGCAGCAGCTCGCGGTACCAGACGAGCGACCAGCCGCCCCAGACGGTGACCAGCCGCGAGGCATTAAACGAATAGATGACAAGAATGGCGATCGGCAAATAAAGGAATGCGAGACCGAACGCGACCGCAACGACGTTGAAGAGCGAAGCCCCACGCTTCATCAGCGGCCTCCTTCCAGGGACCCCTGCTGAAGACGCTCGTAAAAAAGGATCGGCACGAGCAAAAGCACCAGCAGTGTCACCGCGATGGCAGAAGCAACCGGCCAATCGCGATTGGAAAAGAATTCGGTCCACAACGTTTGCCCGATCATCAGTGTCTCCGATCCGCCAAGCAGATCCGGTATGACGAATTCGCCGATAATGGGAATGAAGCAAAGCAGCGCACCGGCAGCCGCTCCCCGCATCGACAACGGCACGGTGACGAGCCAAAACGATTTCCATCGGGGGCAGCCGAGGTCGGCGGCGGCCTCCAGCAGGCTCTCGTCCATCTTCTCCAGCGTGGCGTAGAGGGGGAGCACCATGAACGGCAAATAAGAATAGACCATGCCGATATAGATCGCACTGTCGGATGATAGCCAGGTCATCGGCGCGTCGACGATGTGCAGTTTCATCAGCACATCGTTCAGCAAGCCATCGCGCTGCAGAATATTGATCCAGGCATAGACGCGTATCAGAAACGACGTCCAGAACGGGAGCACTACGGCCATTACCAGAAGCGGCTGAACGCCTCGGGGAGAACGCGCGATGCCATATGCAAAGGGATAGCCGATCGCCAGCAGGATAATGGTCGAGATGCAGGCGACCTGCAGGCTCTTGAGATACGACAGCAGATAGATCGTGTCTGAATACAGGAGACGAAATGAATCAGTCGAGAGTTCGTTGACAAATTCGATCAGGCCCGTCCAACCAGCGGAAATGTCAAAAACGGGCACATAAGGGGGCTGCGAAAGCGCGGTTTGCGAGAGGCTGATTTTGAGCACTATGAGGAACGGCACGAGAAAAAAGGCGACAAGCCACAAATAGGGCAGCAGTACGATCGCGCGTGAGTTACGGATTTGCGTGGGCTCCATCGCCATCGCTACTCCACCAAGATCACGCCGGCTGCAGTCGGCCACGACACCCAGACCAGGTCATTGACTGCGAACTCGGTCTTGCCGGCCGCGCCTGTGTTGGCAACCGCAACTTTCATGACCGAACGGTCGGCAAGCCGCAGCTTGTAGACAGACATGTCGCCACGGTACCCGACTTCGAACACAGTACCGCGCAGTGCATTGAGCTTTTCGTTCGGACGGTCGTCACTCAAGCTGATTTTTTCGGGCCGCAATGCCAGCGAGATGGGATCGCCGGCCCTTGGCTTGTCCGCCGCCGCGATCCTTAACTGGCCCAACGCGCTGTCGATACTTCCGCCCGCGTTCATCTTCCCCTCGATCAGGTTCACCTCGCCGATGAACCCGGCGACCCAACGCGAGCGTGGCCGTTCATAAATCTCGGCCGGCGGCGCGACCTGTATCAGCCGGCCATGATTCATGACGGCGATCCGGTCGGCCACAATCATCGCCTCTTCCTGGTCGTGGGTGACGATAACGAACGTTGTGCCAAGCTTGCGTTGCAATTCCATGAGCTCGAACTGCGTCTCGGCGCGCAGTTTCTTGTCGAGCGCGGCCAACGGCTCGTCGAGCAGAAGAACGCGCGGATGCTTGATCAGCGACCGCGCGAGCGCGACCCGCTGACGCTGACCTCCTGAAAGCTGGTCGATGCGCCGACCGCCGAAACCTTCGAGTCGGACGAGCGCCAGCATTTCCGCGACGCGCTCCGCGATTTCGGTACGGCTTGCCTTCTCCTGGCGCAAGCCGAAGCCAATGTTGCCTTCCACCGTGAGATGCGGAAACAACGCATAATTCTGGAACATCATGTTCACCGGCCGCCGATGCGGTGCCACAGCGACGATATTTTCACCATCCAGCAATATGCGGCCTTCGGTCGGCGTCTCGAAGCCCGCAAGCATGCGCAACAGCGTGGTCTTGCCGCACCCGGACGGGCCGAGCAGCGCGAAAAATTCGCCTTGCGCTATGTCGAGCGTAAGGGCCTCAACTGCGGTAACCGCACCAAAATGTTTGCTGACCGCATCAAAGCGCACGAGTGGCTGTGTTTCGGCGCTTGTCTTTGCAGCTTCACCGTCCGCCATCGATTCCTCATTTCGCGCCCGCACGCTAGCGGGGCGCGCCGACAGGTCAACCCGGCATCTTTTAATATTGGAACTACTTTGCGGGCGCGGTCAGCGTG
>DAISKM010000300.1:0-5083 GCA_036820945.1 Pseudolabrys sp. | reverse complement strand
CGCTTCACCAGCCACCATATAAGTCGCTACGGTCCACGGAGCTCCGCAAAAACCGATCAACGCCGTTCTGTCGTCGAGCGACGCCTTTACTTTGCTGACCGTTTCGTAAACAGGCGCCACCACGCCGTGCTCGATGGTCTGTCGGACATCTGCAAGCGTTGTGGCGTCACGCAGCGGCTCGAGCTTCGGTCCCTCGCCAGCCAAAAATTCGACTTTGCGTCCAAGCGCGAGCGGTACGACCAGGATGTCGGAAAATAAGATCGCGGCATCAAATCCGAAACGACGAACCGGCTGTAACGTCACCTCCGAAGCCAGAGCGGAATTCAAGCAGAGATCCAGGAAACCGCCAGCCTTTTCCCGAATTGCACGGTACTCCGGAAGGTAGCGCCCCGCCTGACGCATTAGCCAGATTGGCGGCACCAACTCGTGATTGCCGGCAAGTACTCGCAACAGCTTTTTCCCCAAGGCACTCACGGATCCGGCTTCTTTCACTAAAAGACTCTTCTAAGACTCTGTAGTGGTTGTTAGAGCGTTGATTGGACTCATGCCTTCCGATCAACATTCTGTCCACTGGAAGGCCAGATCTAATCCAGAATCTGGTCCAATCCGGTCTTGTGACATCCACAGCTGTAGTGCCTCTTTTTCGGGCTGTTTAACGGCTATACCCCGTTGTCCCCACGTGACTATCCACATCGCACGGTCAGTTGCCTACCAAAGGCTAGTAATTTTCCCGGCTCAAGCCATGTGGACGGTTATTGGACTTCAAAAGGCGGATGGCTTGCCTGTAACGTCGAGCCGTGGCCTCTTCCACTGATATCCACATACTGCTCGCCGGCTATACAGATGCTTGAAACGGGTTATTTCCACCTCCACCTGGTTTCCGACGCCACCGGTGAAACATTGATTACAGTGGCCCGGGCGGCCGCGGCTCAATACGCCAATGTTTCGGCGGTCGAGCATCTTTACCCGATGGTACGATCGAAAAAGCAGCTCGACCACGCTCTGGCGGAAATCACCGAATCGCCGGGCCTCGTCCTCTACACGTTGCTGGAAGAGGACTTGATCCAGGCATTGGAGAAAAAGTGCCGAGAGCTGGGCTTGCCTTGCATGTCCGTGCTCGGGCCGGTTCTGCGGGTGTTCCAGTCCTACCTCGGCACTGAAACCATTCATCGCGCCGGCGCCCAACATGTACTCAATGCCGAATACTTTCAGCGGATCGATGCGCTGAATTTCAGCATGTTGCATGATGACGGACAACACGTTGAGGGGCTTGAAGAAGCTGATGTGGTTTTGGTGGGAGTCTCGCGGACATCGAAGACGCCGACTTCGATCTACCTGGCGAACCGGGGAGTCAAAACGGGCAATGTACCGCTTGTTCCGAGTGTGCCGCTGGCGCCTGCCGTAGAGAGGCTCACGCGGCCGCTCGTCGTGGGACTGTATGCCAGTCCGGAGCGCATCGTGCAGATCCGTGAAAACCGGCTGCTCGGGCTGAAAGCTCATCGCGACGACGATCAATACATCGATAGGATCGCAGTCGCCGAAGAAGTTTCCTTTTCGCGCCGGCTGTGCGCCAAGCACAACTGGCCGACAATCGACGTAACACGGCGCTCGATTGAGGAGACGGCTGCGGCGGTCATGCGCCTTTTGAGTGAACGGCGTCGCCAACCGGTAACGTGACTATGGCCCTTTGGCTCGCTCCGCAGCCCCTTGTGCTTGCTTCCAAGAGCGACATTCGCGGGAAGATGCTGGCGGCCGTTGGCTTGCGCTTCGACATCCGCCCATCCCAGATTGATGAGCGCGCTGTTGAGGTCGAATCCGGTGTAGTTGATGCCGCTGCCGTAGCCCGCCATTTGGCGCGCGCGAAATCTGAAGCGGTGGCCGCTTCTTTGCCCGGCCGGCTGGTGCTGGGCGCCGACCAGACGTTGGCAATCGGTGTGAAGCATCTGCGCAAGCCGGCTGATCGGGCGGAGGCCGCCGAACATTTGCGCACACTGCGTGGCATAACTCACGAACTTCACTCGGCGCTTGCATTAATGCGCGATGAAGAAATGCTCTTTAGTTGCATTGATAACGCCCGACTCACGATGCGCGATTTCTCTGACCGCTTTCTTGATGATTACCTCGATATGGCTGCGGATACGGCGATGAACAGCGTCGGCGGGTATCAACTGGAAGGCATCGGCATTCACCTGTTTGAGCGAGTGGAGGGCGACTACTTCACTATTCTCGGTCTGCCGCTTTTGCCACTGCTGGGCTTTCTGCGGCAGAACGGGTTTCTCGACGGCTGACCTATGTTTGTCCTCGGCCTTACCGGCTCGCTTGGCATGGGAAAATCCGCCACTGCGAAAATGTTTGCCGAAGAGGGTATTCCGGTGCACGACGCGGACGCCGCTGTGCACGATCTATATGAGGGTGCGGCGGCGCCACTGATTGAGGCAGCGTTTCCGGGTACTACCAAGGCCGGGAAGGTCGATCGGGATAAACTAGCGCAAAGGGTGCTTGGCGACAGCGTTGCGCTCGAAAAGCTCGAAACAATCGTGCACCCGCTGGTCCGCCGCGCCGAGCAAGCTTTTCTCAACGAGGCCACCCGCAAGGGCGCGCGCGTGGCCGTTCTGGATATTCCGTTACTGTTTGAAACCGGCAGCGAAGGGCGTTGCGATGCGGTGGTGGTTGTTTCTGCGCCGCCCGAAATTCAGCATGCCCGTGCATTCGAGCGACCAGGTATGACGGAGCAGAAATTCGCCGCCATTCTCGCGAAGCAAATGCCGGACGCCGACAAGCGCGCGCGGGCGGATTTCGTGGTGGATACATCGAAGGGTTTTAATGCCGCGCGTGCTCAAGTGCGTGATATTCTCACCCGTATTGCTACAATACCTAAACGACGCAAGTGATTCTGCCGCAAAGCTCTCTATGCGCGAGATCGTTCTCGATACCGAAACTACCGGCCTAGATCCCAGCCAAGGTCATCGTGTCGTTGAACTTGGGTGCGTCGAGCTATTGAACGGCATCCCGACGGGATCGACGTTCCACGCGTACATAAATCCCGAGCGCGATGTGCCGCCGGAGGCATTTGCAGTGCATGGCTTGTCGACTGAATTTTTGAAGGAACAAAAGCGGTTTATCGATATCGCAGATCAATTTCTTGCCTTCGTCGGTGATGCACCATTGGTGATCCACAATGCGGCTTTCGATCACGCTTTTCTCTGTGCTGAGCTAAAGCGCGTAGATCGCGCTGCGATCGCACGGGAGCGGCTGGTCGATACCTTGTTATTGGCGCGACGCAAGCATCCGGCAGGTCCCAACCGGCTTGACGATTTGTGTGCAAGATATGGCATCGACAATTCGCACCGTACGAAGCACGGCGCGTTGCTCGACGCCGAGATTCTCGCCGAGGTTTATGTCGAACTGATAGGGGCGCGCCAGGCGCAACTTAGTCTCGCTGAGAGCGATGTTCGTCGAACGAATGGATCGGAGAGTTTCATTATTATTCGCAAACGGCCGGAGCTGCTCACGCCACGGCTAAGCGAAGCCGACATCGCGGCGCATCGCGAATTTGTGATCGGATTGGGAGAGAGGGCCTTGTGGCTTAGCTATGTGCCGCAGAAGCAGGTGCCGGTTGAGCCTGCGCCATTTTCTGGCGGTACAAGCTGACGAAATCCACTGGATCAAGCAGGAGTGGTGGAAAGCCGCCATTGCGGACGGCGGTCGCGATGATTTCGCGCGCGAACGGGAACAGCAGCCGCGGGCACTCGATGAGTACGACCGGGTTCAGGCTCTCCTGCGGGACGTTGCGGAGGCGGAATACACCAGCGAACTCCAATTCGAAGCGAAAAAGCATGGCCCCAGCCGCTTCCGCCTTGCCTTCGAGCTTGATCCCGACCTCGACATCGGTATCCGAGAGCGGTTTGGCGCCGACGTTGATCTGAATGCCGATTTGCGGCTGCTCCTGGCGCGGGGCCAGCGACTGCGGCGCATTGGGATTCTCGAATGAAAAGTCCTTGATATATTGAGATACAACGGTGAGCTGCGGCTGCGTGTCCTGCGCCGCGGTCTGTCCGGGACCGCCATTCGTCGTTGTCATAAATACTCCTGAGGCGCGGCATGTATGCCGGCGCGGCGGTTGGCTAACATAGGGTCTCCCAGCGGACAAGGACGGTATCGCTCTGCATCGCATGACTTTTTTCGAAAACCCTCGTCAGCCGGACGAAGGGGAGCCATCGTCCAAAGAACTGCGCATCGGAAGTCAACAGCGTCACCTTGTTGGGTCGGCGTGATCGGTAAGGCCAGCGACAATGCTCCAGTGCGTTGGCGATGTCGTGCTGAACACAGCTCAGTTCGGTTATAAATCACGGAATTAAAAGCGGAATCCGGCGAATAGGATGTGGAACTTCGTTTATAAGACTGTATGTTTACCCGGTGTCGCGCATCGCGGGACCAGGCTACGGGTGCCAAGTTGAATTGGCGGCAGGCCGACATAGCCAAGCATACGAGCGATAGTTGCAATTAAAGGCTGCCCAGTTCCTCGATAGCGCGGCCCTCGGACGCATGGCACCCATTTTGCCACATTCATCAGCGTTTCTCTGTATCGGCGATGTTGGCCTTGGCCCTCCGATCGTCTAAGGTCCGGCTGAGAGAGCGAATGGCGCCGTAGCTTTTGTGGCGCAAGAGATCCGGTCCCTGGGATTGGTGCTGCCACGGCGGATGCAAGAGCGGTGGAGCCAGCTGCTCAGCCAACCGGGAGGCGAGGGGGCGGAAACGCCGATCCGGCCAATTCGCCGTTTACGGTAGCCGAAAGCATGCGAGACGTGTTCGACATCTACACCATCATTTTCCTGGCGCTCGCAGTTTTCATCTTCCTGCGATTGCGTAGCGTGCTGGGCCAGCGCACGGGCCGGGAACGTCCACCTTACGATCCCTATTCTGCCCGCGAGCCCGTACGACCTGCGGCTGAAAAAATAGTTTCGCTTCCGAATCGCGCGGCGGAAGCGGCCGCACCCAAATCGACCGAGCAAACGGATGCCTCTGGCGAACGCTGGAAGGGAATTGCCGAACCAGGCTCGGCCGTGGCGACCGGCCTCAATGC
>DAISKM010000299.1:0-5087 GCA_036820945.1 Pseudolabrys sp. | reverse complement strand
CATAAAACCCTTGCAAGCCACCGCGCATTTCGCGCAGCGCGTAGCGCAAGGACAATGGGGAGCCCGAGGGGCCAGCCATTTTTCGTACGCTCATGGCTGTATCACACCATCAATTCGACCTGAGCGCAGCCGCACGACGCGCGCACAGCGCGCTGCCAGCGCCGGGTCGTGGGTGACCAGCACAAGGGTGGTTCTGCGTCTCGCGTGTCCAGCGAACAGAAGATCTATGATCTGCTTGCCGGTGTCTTCGTCGAGATTGCCGGTCGGCTCGTCGGCCACCACAATTGCCGGATCAGGGGCGAGCGCGCGCGCGACAGCCACGCGTTGCTGTTCACCGCCCGAGAGCTCAACAGGATAATGGTCTAGTCGCTCGCTCAAGCCGACCGCGGCGAGTTCGTCGCGTGCACGATCATGCGCGTCGGCGATGCCCGCCAGCTCGAGCGGGACCGCAACATTCTCCAGCGCGGTCATCGTCGGGATCAGGTGGAACGATTGGAATACAATTCCTATATTTCGACCGCGAAAGCGCGCCAACGCGTCTTCGTCGAGGGTGCTCAAGTTTTCACCGGCAACTGCAACCGTTCCGCTATCGGCGCGTTCGAGCCCTGCCATCACCATCAACAGGGTCGATTTGCCGGACCCGGACGGACCCACCAAGCCAATTGCCTCGCCTCTGCCTATATGCAGGTCGATGCCTTTGAGGATATGAACACGGGCTGCGCCGTGCCCGAGCGAGAGATTGACACCGGCCAATGCTATGGCCGGACCCGCCTGGGAGTTATTCGTCATGGGACCTCATTTTTCGCAACCCCGCTCATATGGGACGAACACCCTCCGGGTCCAGCGTCTTGCGGGGGCGCTGCTCGCACTGTTCTGCGCGCTTACGCCAGTCACGGGCGTGAAGGCGGCTGAAAGGCCGCTCAACATTGTCGTGCTCGGCGACTCGCTCAGCGCAGGGTTCGGTCTGCCTTTGGAACAGGCTTTTCCAGCCAAGCTGGCCGCGGCCCTGAAAGCCAAAGGCGTTGTCGCCACGATCACGAACGCAGGTGTGTCGGGTGACACCGCTTCGGGCGGGCTTGTCCGACTCGATTGGTCGGTTCCGGACGGGACCGACGCGGTCATCGTCGAACTGGGTGCAAACGATGCACTGCGCGGCCTCGATCCCAGCGTCACCAAGACCGCGCTCGATGCCATTCTGCGCAAGCTGACGGCCCGTCACATAACTGTCTTGCTTGCCGGGATGCGGGCCCCGCCCAACATGGGTACGGACTATGCGCGCGCGTTCGATGGCATTTATCCGGCGCTTGCCTCGACTCACCCTGTCGTCTTTTATCCTTTTTTCCTCGACGGCGTTGCTGCCGATCCCAAACTGAACCAGGGGGATGGCCTGCATCCGAGCGCCGCAGGTGTTGAGGCTATCGTGGCGCTCATCCTGCCGCGGGTCGAGGAGTTGATTGCAAGAGCGCGCGCCGCGCGCCCGTCGTGATTTGAGAGCTTCGCAATGCCGCGTCTTTTTACCGGGGTTGAAATTCCGCCCGATGTCGGACAGGCGCTCGCGACGCTGCGCGGAGGCCTGCCGGGGGCGCGCTGGATCGATCCGGAAAACTACCATCTGACATTACGCTTCATTGGCGACGTTGATGACAGTGTGGCTCATGAAGTTGCCTCGATGCTTGGACGTGTGAAACGCGGGCCCTTTGAACTGTATATGGAAGGTCTGACGTCATTTGGAGGGCGTAAGCCACGCGCTGTCGTAGCGAGCGTCGCACCGATACAGCCTCTCATCGATGTGCAGGCCGAGCATGAACGCCTGATGCAACGCATCGGGCTTGAGCCGGAAGGACGAAAATTCACGCCGCACGTCACGCTGGCTCGCCTGCGAGAATCCTCCAGCCAGCAGGTTGCGGAATATCTTTCAGCGCGAGGCTATTTCCGGACATCGCCGTTCATGGTTTCTCGCTTTGTGCTTTTTTCCTCGCGCGCCTCGGTCGGCGGTGGGCCGTATGTGGTCGAGGCGAGCTATCCATTCAGCGCGTGACCACGTGTAACAATTACGCCCGCAATGAATCAGGCGACGCTGAACATACGCGACTGCGCGTCAAGCCAGGCAGTCGTCACGCCATGGGCGTCGGCGACAGCCTCGCGCATCAGCGACAGCGGAGTGTAACGCGGCGGGTCGACTTCGCCGACCACGCTGCCGAAATCAAATTTGAGATCGGCTTCAAACTTGCGGGCAAGCTGTTGCATGCGGCTGTTTTCGGCCAGGCAATGCATCTGCAGCAAGTTCATGCCGCGGTTGCGCGCGCTCAAAAGGGTGCGCTCGAGCAGCACTGTGCCGACGCCGTGGCTTTGCCAAGGCTGCTCGATGCTGAACGCGGCTTCTCCCGCTCGCGCGAACAACGATCCAACAGAGCGCAGTTCCGCCGCGCCACGCAAGACGCCGTCGACGAAAAAGCCATGCAGCACAACCCCCAATTTGCCGGCGGAGGCCGCGTGCTGGGCGATGAACTCGTCGGATATCGCGCCTGAAAAGCGCCGGTGCCGGCTTTCGCGATCAAGACGAAGGAGATGATCCCGATATGCGTCGGTTTCGCCGATCCACAATTTGCGGATCATGCCGTCGTCGGGAAGAGGCTCGTCCATGTGAAATCCTCCGCAATGGTCTTGCCGGGTCCGCAGTGCGCGTCCGCCGACGAATCGCCCTGTTACGCCATATATGATGCAATGCAGCAAAAATTCAGTACGAAAAGTTCCGGAAACCCTCATGTGCAGAAATGCATGCCTCACCAAAGACTTACTGCGCGCTTGTGCGCAAAAAAACGGCAGCGATTAGACGTCTGATTTACAGCCGGGGCCAATCCTCATAGGTGTCGAAACGAACTGTCGTCCTCCCAATCATCTGGCGCATGTCCGAAACTTCCAGCACCCGCTATGCGGCTTTGATCGCCGCGGGAAAGATCGAGGCCGATCCGGGTCAGGCAACATTGGCCAGGCACCTTGCTGCGCTCGAGCGGCGGCTCGATCAGCACCGACTGGCGCGCAAATCGTCATCGCTTGGTTGGCTGTTCGGGAAGCGCGAGCACGCCGGGGCGCCGCTCAAAGGTCTGTACATTTACGGCGAAGTCGGCCGCGGCAAGACCATGTTGATGGATCTGTTCTTTCAGAGCAGTGCGGTCGTGCGCAAACGACGCGTTCATTTTCACGAATTCATGGCCGACGTACACGAACGTATTCATGTCTTCAGGCAGGAGCTCAAGAACGGCGAAGGAAGTGAGTTCGATCCGATTCAACGCACGGCAGCAGTGATAGCGGAAGAAAGTTGGCTGCTTTGCTTCGACGAATTCCATGTCACCGACATCGCCGACGCAATGATCCTCGGCCGTCTCTTCACGCGACTGTTCGAACTCGGCGTCGTCATGGTCGCGACCTCGAATCTCGCGCCGCGCGATCTCTATAAGGAAGGACTGAACCGCGCTCTCTTTCTGCCTTTTATTGTCTTGCTGGAGCGCCATTGCGACATCGTTCGCCTTGAAGCGCGAATAGACTTCAGGCTGGAAAAGCTTACCGGCGTGCCAACCTGGTACGTGCCGGATGATGACAAGGCGGAGACCGCGCTCGACGAAGCGTGGCGCCGGCTGGCAGGCGATGCCGGGGCGCCGCACGAGCTCGTGGTGAAAGGCCATGTCGTGCGCGTGCCGAAGGCCGCGATGGGAGTGGCGCGATTTTCATTCGATGATCTTTGCGCGCAGCCGCTCGCGGCGAGTGACTATCTCCGGATCGCGCACGAATTTCACACAATCATCCTCGACCACATTCCGGTGATGGGTTACGTCCAGCGCAACGAAGCCAAGCGCTTTATTATTCTGATCGATACGCTATACGATCACGCCGTGAAATTGCTGGCCTCGGCGCAGGCACAGCCCGATGCGCTTTATCTTGCCACCGACGGCTACGAGGCCAGTGAATTCAAGCGCACTGCGTCGCGGCTGATCGAGATGCGCTCGCAATTATATCTCGGCCTTCCGCATGGCCCTCGCCAGGGCCCGGACCTCGAGTTCGCCAAGATCGTCGAAACCTGAGCGCACGTCTGGCCGATAGCCGACGTGCAGCCACTTGCCTCTGGACTCCCACCCTTCGGTCTGCTGGTATAATGTATACAAGATTGCAGCAACTGAACCTTCCCGTGTTTCGGCTTCTTGTCGGGTCAGACCTAACCGTTTAACCACCACTCGGCCGCGCTCGGCGGCCGCACTAGTCGAGAGTTTTTCCACCATGGCGCGTAACAAGATTGCGTTGATCGGCGCCGGCCAGATCGGCGGCACGCTGGCCCATCTCATTGGATTGAAGGAACTCGGCGACGTCGTGCTGTTCGACGTCATGGAGGGCATCCCACAAGGAAAGGCTCTCGATATCGCACAGTCGTCACCGATCAATGGTTTCGATGCAAAATTTATCGGCACAAACAGCTATGACTCCATAGAGGGCGCCGACGTCTGCATCGTTACCGCCGGCGTGCCACGCAAACCTGGCATGAGCCGGGACGATTTGCTGGACATCAATCTGAAAGTGATGGGCCAAGTCGGTTCAGGAATAAGAAAATATGCACCCGACTCCTTCGTGATCTGCATCACTAATCCCCTGGATGCCATGGTCTGGGCGCTGCAGAAATGTTGCGGCCTGCCGCAACACAAGGTGGTCGGCATGGCGGGCGTGCTCGACTCGGCGCGCTTCCGTTATTTCCTTGCCGACGAATTCCACGTCTCAGTGGAAGATGTCACGGCTTTCGTCCTTGGCGGCCATGGCGACACCATGGTGCCGCTCACGCGCTATTCGGCGGTCGCGGGAATTCCGGTGCCGGATCTCGTGAAGATGGGCTGGACTACACAGGCCCGCATTGACGAAATCGTGAAGCGCACCGCAAACGGCGGTGCGGAAATCGTAAACCTGCTCAAGACCGGTTCGGCTTTTTACGCACCGGCGGCGTCCGCGGTCGCGATGGCCGAGAGCTACTTGCGCGATAAGAAGAGAGTGTTGCCTTGCGCGGCCTGGCTGAACGGTGAGTATGGCATCAAGGACCTGTACGTGGG
>DAISKM010000298.1:0-5093 GCA_036820945.1 Pseudolabrys sp. | reverse complement strand
CCTCAACAGACATGGCCTAGTGCAATGCAAATGTCTGCTTTCGGGGGTAGAGCGGACATCGCCCTGAATTGCGGGAATGTCCGCTAATGACCCAAAGCGGACATATGTAGCCGAAATGTTCACCCCTGTACGCGGCCCCAGTATGCTAACTTGAACCAGTGCTCTGTCTAAGCCCGCGGGGCGGACATGCGGCGGCGCGAGTTCATCACGCTTCTCGGCGGCGCGGTGACGTGGCCCCTTGCGGCGAGTGCGCAACAGGCGGTGCGGCGCGTTGGCGTGCTATCGAATATTACCGAGAGCGATTTAGAAGCACAATCAACGGTGACCGCACTGCACGAAGAACTCCGCAAACTAGGGTGGGTGAACGGCCGCAATCTGCAAGTTGACCATCGTTGGGCAGCCGGTAACCCAGAGCGTGCTATCGCCTTCGCCAAAGAACTCGTTGCATTGAAGCCCGACGTGATTGTGGCTCACACCACTCCGTCGGTCATCGCAATGCAGAAACAGACAGACACCATACCAATCGTGTTTGTGCAGATTTCCGATCCGATCGGTGGCGGGTTTATTACAAATCTGGCGCGTCCGGATGGGAACATTACCGGCTTCACCAATTTCGAATCTTCGATGGTTGGCAAATGGGTGGAATTGCTCAAAGAGATGGCGCCGGGCGTCTCGCGGGTCGCGTTTCTGTTCAATCCGCAAACGGCTCCATATGTCACCCGATATTACAAGGGACCATTGGAGACCTCTGCCCGGTCGCTCGGGCTGCAGCCGTTGGCAAGCCCTGTTCAAGACGCCCGTGAGATAGAAAGTGCAATCGTTGCGTTCGGGCGCGAACCGGGAGGCGGTTTAATAGTGATGCCCGACAGCTTTAACATTGTTCATCGCAATCAAATTGTGACGCTGGCGGCCCAACACCGATTGCCGATTATCTCTCCTTACCGATTCATGGCTCAGGAAGGAGGACTGATGGCGTACGGGGTTGAGCCTGTCGACTTATTTCGGCGGGCGGCGGCATACGTCGATCGCATCCTCAAGGGCACCAAGCCAGCCGAGCTTCCGGTACAAGCGCCCACGAAGTTCGAGCTGGTTATCAACATGAAGACCGCTAAGGCCCTCGGACTGAACGTGCCGTTGCTTCTGCAGCAACGCGCCGACGAGGTGATCGAATAAGGCCTGCGATGTCCGCTATTGGCCCAAAGCGGACGTCCCTAGTTGCACCGCACATGTCCGCTTTCAGGGGTAAAGCGGACATCTTCGTTTTCTATCGGCGATTACGCTGCGCCAATGCATGTCGGCCCGGCGGAGGATCGTTCAAATAGCGTTCGATCTATCCTGCTATCGGCGGCCTGTCGCTGATCGCGTTCGGCAAGCCGGATTTTCACATCACTGGTAGGGGCGCTGGCCAAGGTCGGCAAAAATTTGCCGTCGCTTTGTGACCTACTTCACATATGGCATTCGCCGCTCCTAGTCAACATGACGCACCCGATCCTGGGCAAGCGCGGGACGTGGCGTGTCAGCGGGAGGATCCATCGTGAACCCGCCGAGCGGGAGGTACGGTATGTAGCCAACGCCAGCAGCGCGCAGATCTTCTCCGGTAATCACAGCAATTACGCCGGCTGCGTTTAGCGCCTCGCCGGCATCGATGGCCCGGATCAACCCGTGACCATGACTGGAACGAAGAAAGATCGCGTGGGCTTGGCCAGACACATTTACGTCGTCGGTGAACGATCCCGTTCCGGTAATAAGCCGCTCGTCCTCACTGCGTCGGACCGGTTGGGAAATTCCGAACTTGTGTGTCATAGCGCCTGGCACGACGAGTAGTCGTGCCGCTTGTACCATGCTCTGCCCGGATTCCCTGCTAAGAGGGAATTTTGCAGGAAAAATTTAGATGTCTTGCCTTTCGGAACCCTGGAAACGCCGATTTGCGGCGATATCTGCCTCGGCGCCCATTTCCGTTTAACAGGTCATAGATCACGTCAGCACGGCGGTTATCGCTGTCATTCAGCTTTTTGAACTATCAATAATCGACAGAATCACTCGCATAGTGCAAAGCGTGCGCCACGACTAATGCGAGAGAATGAAGCGAAAAACTTATCGACAGGAAAATGGCGTCAGACTATGGCATTTCGAAACCGGCAAGCTTCTCGCTTTCCTGCCATAGTCGTGCGCCTGCCTTGTCGTCTTCAGCCGCTTCATCAGGTGCTCGTTCGTGGCAGTTGTCGAAATATTTTCCACTGCCGCGGTCGACGTTTGGCGAGGACGAAAGATAGACTGTTTCAGCGCCACGTTCCACCGAGATCGCGCCTAAACTCTTGGCGACCTTAATGCCGAGACGCCAAATCCCACGGTTATTGTTGCCGAAATCACTCGCGACAAAACCAGGATGCAGGCAATTTGCGGTTACTGCAGCGCCCTGAAGCTGGCGAGCTAATTCGCGAGTAAACAGAATGTTGGCAAGCTTTGAGCGTCGGTAGGCTGTCCAGCCGCTATAACGCTGTGATAATTGCAGATCGTTGAAGTCGAGCTGGGCGCCGCGATGCGCTTCAGAGGCGACGTTAACAATTCGTGCCGGCCCAGAAGCGATCAAGCGTGATCGCAATAGTGCCGTAAGCCGGAAATAGCCCATATGATTGAGCGCGAAAGTGCGTTCAAGCCCATCGGGCGTAGTTTCGCGTCGTGCAAAAATAGCACCAGCGTTGTTGACCAGAACGTCGATTTGCCCCGCATCATCGAGTAGAGCGGCTGCTAACCGAAGGATCTCATCAGACCGAGAAAGATCCGCATAGTACATTTCGGCCGCGATACCCGGCACCTCCATCCGCAACTGTGCAAGGGCAGCATTACCTTTCTCGCGGCTGCGCCCAACGAGCAAAAGTCTAGCTCCGAGGGCGCCGAGACGAGCAGCAGTTTCGAGACCGATTCCAGCGGTCGCGCCCGTGATAATACAGGTCTTGTCCTTCATCAGTTCTCGCCCCGATGGTCGCACTCAAGTGCCCCACCAGTTCTTCAATTGTTTGCGTGTTCCATTAAACATGTCGCGGTCGCACGGCCCGATCCCGTCCACCGCGTGAGGGCGGGGTCCTACACCGCCATCGGTGTATTGCCACAAGGTCCATTTTCCAGGAGGGGGGAACAACAGGCCTCGGACCATATTGCGCCAGCCAGAACCAACAATTCTTCAGAATGGGATCGACTGATTTGCCAAGCGCCTCCTTGATATCGTGGCCACTGTAAAACCCGGGCCAGCGACCTACTTCGATTTTGATTTCGGTGACGAATGCGTGCGCTTGCTCCAAGGTCATGCTGGGGCCAGCAGGGTTGCTCTCAAAATCGAGCACAATCACTGTATCATCATCTGGTTGCACTACATCTAAGAAGTGCTTGGCTTGCACTGTCCCGTCTGACCCATCGCCGAAGTGATAAGCGCCAAACAACAGTCCCGCAGCCAGGATAGCCTTCTTATTGTTCTTGAATGTAGCGTCGACGTAGGTCTTACCCTGCGTAGCCTTCTGGATCACGCCAACAATGCCGTCAGCTTTCGCTTTGTCGAAGCGCAGGCCTTTTCCATTGTGATGTGAAATATCGATAACGCTGTTGGACGGCGGGTTGCGCATATCACCGCTATTCACGTATTCCAGTCATGCGACGCGACGCTCGTATCGGTGATGAAGCCCGCCAAGATACGATATTGCGACGATGATATTCCCCTTTTTAGCCGATTCTATCGGGCGAGAAGAAAAAATTATCGACAGAGTTTTTCGCCCGAACTCGGAGAGAATGAGCGGCAACCAGACTGTTGCTGCGGCCGTACTGACATTCCGACGAGCCTTTGCGCACTTCGGCTATACGACTTTTTGCACTGCAATTGCGACGGCGTGCCGCCGAACACGGTTTTCATCGACATCTACACCGAGGCCGGGCCGTTCGAGGACTTGCACATGACCGTTGGCAGTCGGAATTGGCGCGGCAGAAATGTCCTCTGCCAGTCCGGTATGTGTGAGCGTCAGCGCCCAAGCGATTTCTGGAAGGACAGAAGCGGCATGCAATGCAGCCGCGCAGGCAATGCTCGATTCGCCGGTTTTGCACGAAACGTTTACGCTCATGTCGAGTTTCGCGCACAATCTTCCAGCCTCGACAAGCGCGGTGATCCCACCCAACTTGATCGCCTTCAGGCTGACGCCACGCGTCGCCTTGCGCTCGTGATGCCGCCTGATGTCGTCGAGCGAATGAATGCCTTCGTCGGCGCCGATCGCGACGTCGGTTGCCGCCGCCACTTCGGCCATGCCGGCGAGATTGTCCGCCGCAACGGGCTGCTCGAAAAAGTTGAGTCCGGATCCCTTCACCGCACGCACGTAGTCTAGGGCCTGTTCGGTACTGTAACCTTGGTTGGCATCAGCAGAAATGAGCATGCCCCTGCCCAACAGCTTGCAAATCGCGCGTGTACGCGCTGCATCCTTTTCTGGTGTGTCGATGCCGACCTTAATCTTGTAGGCGGTGAACCCCGCTGCCTTTTTCTTCTCGGCATCGCGCAGGTCGCCATCGTAGTCGCCGCCCCCGATGACGCCGAGCAATGGCATGCGGCTGCGCTTTTTCCCTCCGAGCAGCGCATGCACCGGCTTTCCGGTCACGCGCCCGGTGAGATCGTGCAAGGCAATTTCGATCGCCGCTTTGGCGCCGTGATTGCCGTACATGCGGCCGTCCATGGCAGCAAGCGCGCCGCCGATGTCGGCGGGATCGCGGCCGCGCATGGCAGGGCTGAGATAGTGCACCGCAGATACAATGCCCTCGAGTGTCTCGCCGGTGTGCATCGGCGCGGGCGCTGCTTCTCCCCAACCGACTATCCCGGTGTCGCTTGCAATGCGTACCAGGACCGTATCGGCGCGGCGGATTTCCTCGCCCGCCATGATGACGGGCTTGAGCATCGGCAGGCTGACGGCAATCGGCTCGATGGATGTGATGGGCACGCTTGGCGCTCCGCCTATGTCCCCTCATCCTGAGGTGCGAGCGAAGCCCGCCTCGAAGGATGAACGGCCCAGGCCGTCGCCCTTCGAGGCGGGCTTCGCTCGCACCTCAGGGTGAGGGGACATAGG
>DAISKM010000297.1:2922-5096 GCA_036820945.1 Pseudolabrys sp. | reverse complement strand
GAATGGTCCTGGCTAGTTTCCCGACAGCGGATGCAAATCGCGCACCAACGCTTTCAGCCGCTCTTCCAGCACATGGGTATAGATTTGCGTGGTCGAAATGTCTGCGTGTCCGAGCAGGGTCTGCACCACGCGCAGGTCGGCGCCATTGTGCAGCAGGTGACTGGCGAAGGCATGGCGCAGCACGTGCGGACTCAGACGTCCGGGCTGAATGCCGCAGGCCTGGCCGAGCGATTTGAGCTCGCGGGCGAAATGCTGGCGGGTGAGGTGGCCTTTCGCGCCAAAGGAAGGGTACAGCCATTTCGATGGCGCGTCGCGTTCGCCTGCTGCGCGCAATTCGAGGTACTCGGACATCGCGCGTTTGGCTTGCGTGTTGAGCGGTACGAGACGCTCCTTGCCACCCTTGCCACGTACAACCAGCATGCGCTGATCTCGTCTGGCCGCCGACGCCGGCAATGCCATAAGCTCCGACACGCGCATTCCCGTGGCGTAGACCACTTCCAGCAGACACAACAGCCGCGCCGCGCGCAGCCGCTGGGCAAGCGGCTGGTTCTTGTTTTCACTGTGTGCCCGCGCGTGCTTCAGCAGGGTGTCGACATCCTTTATTGAAAGCACTTTAGGCAACGCGCGCTCGCGCTTCGGGCCCTCGAGAACGGCAGCGGGATCGTCAGCGCGTCGTCCCTCTGCGTAGAGAAACCGGTAAAGTTGCCGGACCGCGGAGAGGCGCCGCGCCAGCGACGACGCCTTGAAGCCGCGCTCTGAAAGGCTCACGAGGAATCCGCGCAGGTCGTCGGTGGTGGCATTGGCAATTGTGCGACTTTTTGCGCGCAAATGCGCCGACAGATCGTCGAGATCATTGCGATAGGCGGAAGTTGTATTTTCGCCCGCGCCGCGCTCGGCTGCGAGCATGTCGAGAAACAATTCGACTACTGTTTCGTCGGATGCTCTTTGCCGGCGGGTCATCGCGTCGGCTTGTCTCCGGCGTCAGTGATTTTTAATGAACTTGTCGGGCGGAATGGTCACGATGATCTCGCGTGGCTTGTACGTCACGAAGGTAGCGAGCGAGAACACCGCGCCGTAACCGAGCCCGACGAGCAACCCAAGGAAGATCAGGAATCTGAACAAGCTCGGCATCGTCAACCCGGCAAGCGTCCGTCAGGTCAGCGCCCAGGGATCTTAGGCGAGTTACGACCACGTTCCGCAACGACCGGCAAGACCGGCCTCGCGGTCGGCGCGATAACTGGTATATGGAACCCGTGGATTCGCGCGGAAAACCATAGCATGGTTAACGGCACCATTCAAAAGCCGGCACAAAACGCCCCCGAATCGGCGGTGGTTCGCGCGCTTGGCAGCCGCTCGATCGTGCTCGTTGGTATGATGGGTGCTGGCAAATCGGCGATTGGTCGAAGGCTTGCCGGGCGGCTCGGACTTCCCTTCATTGATGCCGACAGCGAAATCGAAAGCGCTGCAGGGATGACGATCTCCGAAATTTTCGACAAGCACGGCGAACCATATTTCCGTGCCGGCGAGGCGCGCGTCATAGCGCGCTTGCTCGACAATGGTCCGCAGGTGCTGGCAACAGGCGGTGGTTCGCTGTTAGACGCGCACACTCGGGCGCTGATCGGAGAGAAAGGCGTTTCGATCTGGCTGAAAGCTGACATTGAGGTGCTGCTGAAGCGCACAAAGCGCCGAACCGACCGTCCGCTTGCGGAAAAGATCAGGGATCTGCTGCCTGTGCGGGAACCGCTCTATGCACGGGCCGATATCGTCGTGCAATCGCGTGATGAACCGCACGATAATATAGTCGACGAGATCATGGCTCAGCTGCCAAAACATCTCGGTGCGGAGAAGCCGCCATGACAGCTCCCTTGCGTCCGACCGAGCCGAACCTGGTAAGCGTCGCTCTGGGGACGCGCGCGTACGACATCGCGATCGGCCGTGGTCTTTTGACGAGCCTTGGGGAACGCATCGAGGCACTGCGTCCGGGCGCGAGAGTGGCGATCGTCACCGATGAAACGGTCGCGAAGATTCATCTGAGGGCCGCCGAAGCCGCGCTTAAGTCTGCCGGGATCGACAGCGCGCGCATCGTTGTGCCGGCGGGCGAGAACTCAAAGAATTATCCGACATTCGAAAATGTCTGCGAAGCGATCATCGCCGCCCGCGTCGAACGAAACGAT
>DAISKM010000297.1:0-2912 GCA_036820945.1 Pseudolabrys sp. | reverse complement strand
GGCGGCGGCGTCATCGGCGATCTGGCTGGATTCGCTGCGTCTTGCGTGCGGCGCGGGGTCGATTTTGTGCAGGTGCCGACGACCCTTCTCGCGCAAGTCGATTCGTCGGTCGGCGGCAAGACCGGCATCAATTCCCGTCAGGGCAAGAATCTGATCGGCGCTTTTCACCAGCCGGTGCTGGTCATTGCCGATACCGCACTGCTCGACACGCTGCCGAAGCGCGAATTCCGCGCTGGCTACGCCGAGGTCGCCAAATATGGATTGCTTGGCGACGCGGCTTTTTTCGCCTGGCTAGAAAAAAACTGGCAGGACGTATTTGCGGGAGCAGCTGCGCGCGAGCACGCAATTGCGGTTTGTTGTCGCGGCAAGGCGGGAATCGTTTCGCGCGATGAGCGCGAAACCGGCGATCGTGCCCTGCTTAACCTGGGTCACACCTTCGGCCATGCATTGGAAGCGGGCTGCGGGTTCTCCGACAGGTTGCTGCATGGAGAGGCGGTGGCACTTGGTACGGCGCTGGCATTTGCGTTCTCGTCACAAAGAGGATTGATTTCCGGCGAGGATGTTGCCCGCGTGCGCGCGCATCTTGCAGCGGTCGGCCTGCCCACCCATGTAAAAGATGTGCCTGGCGGTGTGCCGGGCACCGATGCCTTGATGGACCTGATCGCTCAGGACAAGAAAGTTAAACGCGGCACGCTCACCTTCATTCTGGTGAGCGGTATCGGTCAGGCTTTTATCGAAAACAATGTCGGCCCGGCCGAGGTACGGGCATTTCTCGACGCGCAATTGTCGCGATGAGTGCGCCGATGGTCGGCTCGTTGGTCAATATTCTGATCGCAATATTCCTGCTTGCTGCCAATGCGTTTTATGTGGCGGCAGAATTCGCTTTGGTGAAAAGCAGGGGCTACCGCATTAACGCGATGGCCGAGCAGAACCGCTTCGGCGCGCGCCTGCTGCAAAGAATGATAAACAATATCGAAGCCTATCTCGCGTGCTGCCAGCTTGGCATCACCATGGCGTCTCTTGGCCTGGGCTGGGTTGGTGAGCCGACGGTCTCCGCTTTGCTGACACCGGTCTTGAGTCCGCTCGGCATGGGCGATTCGGCGCTGCATTTCACAGCGTTCCTGGTGGGCTTCCTTGTGTTCTCTTCGTTGCACATTGTGGTCGGAGAACAGGTGCCGAAGACCTTGGCGATCAGAGAACCGGTGCCGGTTTCACAATGGATTGCGTATCCGCTTCACGCTTCGTTTCTTCTTTTCTATCCGTTGAACTGGCTTCTCAACACGGCTTCGCGCTCGATCCTGAGTCTGCTTGGCGTGAAGGAAGGTTCGCAGCAGGAGATCCTGAGCGACGTCGAGATCGAGGGGCTGGTGGAGACCTCTGCCGAGCACGGCAAGCTCGAGGAAGTTCAAGCCGAATATATCCAGAACGTTTTCCGCTTTGGCGAGCTCGAAGTCTCCGACGTGATGGTTCATCGCACCAACATGATCACCCTGAACGCCGATGATCCGGCTGAGGATATTGTGAACGCGGTGATCGCTTCGCCAGTCACGCGCCTTCCGTTATGGCGCGAAAATCCGGAAAACATTGTCGGCATTGTGCATGTAAAGGATTTGTTGCGCGCGTTGCATGCGGTCGAAGGCGACGCCTCAAAGATCGACATCGCTTCACTATTGACGCCGCCGTGGTTCGTACCGGAGACGCGTCCGGTTTCGGAACAGCTCAAGGCCTTCCGCCGCCGCAAGACGCCCTTTGCGCTTGTAGTGGACGAATACGGCGAAGTCGAAGGTCTGGTGACGCTGGAAGACATCCTTGAGGAGATCGTCGGAGACATCACCGACGAGCACGATGTCGCCATGCCTGGCGTGCGGCGCCAGCCCGACGGATCGGTTAACGTCGATGGCGCTGTGCCTATCCGCGATCTTAATCGGGTTATGGACTGGAATTTGCCCGACGACGAGGCGACCACTGTCGCTGGCTTGGTCATCCATGAAGCGCGCTCAATTCCCGAGGTAGGGCAGAGCTTCACTTTTCATGGATTTCGTTTCAGGGTCTTGCGGCGTGCGCGCAATCGCATCACCGCATTGCGTATTCAGCCGCTGCCAAGAACGCAGCCCGCGATGTCAGGGTAACCGGCGTGATTCAAACTCCACCTTCTCCCGGCGCGGCAGCGTGGATGGCGAGTGCGTGGACCCCCCCGGCGAGCTCGCTTGCAAGCAAGTGATTGATCATGCGGTGGCGCTCGAGCCGGGTCTTTCCTTTGAAAGCTTCCGATACAATATACACGCGATAATGAGTTTGCCCGCCCGGCCGGTGTCCGGCATGGCCTTCGTGCTGGTGGGATTCGTCCAGCACCTTAAGGCTTTGCGGCGCGAAAGCTTCGGTCAACTTCTTCGTGATGAGATCGGCGGTCCGCATGTTGCCCGCTTAGGAGAGGGCAAGGTGCAGGTCAATGGTGAGTCAATGGTGAGCATTGTTCCCCCCTGTCACGATCAAGCCTTGAAGGCGTCACCCGCAAAAGAGCATAATGGTCGGTCATGAAATTCGACTCACCTCTCTTTGACCGCATCCGCGTCAAGCCGGAAAGGGATCGCCGTGCAAAAACCGGCGGTCCGGGCTGCGAATGGCATGGCTGCAAGGAAAAAGCGACGCACCGTGCGCCAAAAGGCCGGGGCCGCGAAAAGGAATACTGGCGTTTCTGCCTTAGCCATGTGCGCGAATACAATCAGTCGTACAATTTCTTCGCCGGGATGAGCGATGCGGCGGTGATGGCCTACCAGAAGGACGCGCTGACCGGCCACCGCCCCACCTGGAAGATGGGAACCGGAAAAAGCACAATGCGGCCGGACATGCGTGCTTTCGGCACTCACGCCGATCCATTCGGCCTGTTCGGCGAAGGTGTCAGGGCCGAACAC
>DAISKM010000296.1:0-5107 GCA_036820945.1 Pseudolabrys sp. | reverse complement strand
ATCATGGAGTCGGCGGCTTTTCTCGCCAAGAACAAGAAGCCGAGCGACACCGAGATCAAGAACGCGCTTGCAAACAATCTCTGCCGTTGCGGTACGCATGCCCGCATCGTGCGGGCGGTGAAGCGCGCGTCAGCCCAGGCATGAGGGGAAGCACACATGAACATCCAGATATCGCGACGCGATGCACTCATCGGCTCCGGCGCCCTCGTTGTCAGCTTCTCCTTCGCCCGTTCTCTTACTGCACAGGCACAAGGAGCAACAAAGCCGGTTGCATTGACCGAGGTTGATTCTTTCCTGGCCATCGACAAGGCGGGCAACGTCACTGTCTATTCGGGCAAGGTCGATCTAGGTACTGGAGTCACGACCGCGCTGCGTCAAATCGTGTCGGAAGAGCTTGACGTGCCAATCATGCGCATCGAGTTAGTTCAAGGCGACACGCTGCTCACACCAGATCAGGGCACGACCTGGGGCAGCCTGACCATTCAGGTTGGCGGCATGCAATTGCGCCAGGCCGCGGCCGCCGCTCGTCATGCGCTTTTTTCGGAAGCAGCCAAGAAGCTCGGGACAGACCAACTCACAGTCGCTGACGGCGTCATTTCCGGTGGCGGGAAGAAAATAAGCTACGGGGAACTGATCGGTGGCAAGAAATTTGAAATCAAGCTCGATCCCAAGCAGCCCGTGAAGGAGAAAGCGCCAACCGAATACACGATCGTTGGCAAGTCACAGCCGCGCGTGGACATTCCCGACAAAATCACCGGTCGCTTTACTTACATGCAGGACTTCAAAGTACCAGGCATGTTGCACGGCCGGGTGGTGCGTCCGCCGGCAATCGGCGCCAAGCTCGAAGGCGTGGACGATGGCGCACTCAAGAAAATTCCAGGCGCCAAGATGGTGCGTGAAGGCAACTTCCTTGCCGTTGTCGCCTCCAGCGAATGGAACGCGATCCGCGGAGCCGCCGCCCTCAAGGCTAACTGGTCAAAATCGGAGACGCTGCCGGACCAGGCAAAGCTTTGGGAGCATGTCCGCAACAGCAAGGTCGCCAAGCTGGAGGAATATGGAAAGACCGGCGATAGCGCTGCGGCACTAGCCGCCGACGGTGTCAAGAAGATGAGCGTAACCTACGACTTCGCCATCCACACTCACGGCTCGATTGGTCCGTCTTGCGCAATCGCCGAATTCAAGGATGGCACATTGACATCGTGGTCGGCCTCACAGGCTACACACAATCTGCGCAAACAACTGGCGCAGATGTTCTCTCTGCCACCCGAAAGGGTGCGCTGCATTTATATAGAGGGTTCCGGCTGCTATGGACGCAACGGCCACGAAGACGCCGCCGCTGATGCGGCCTTGCTGGCCAAGGTCGTAGGCAAGCCGGTGCGCGTGCAGTGGTCGCGCGCCGACGAGCATGGGTGGGATCCAAAGGGTCCTCCGACGCTTATGGACATGCGCGCCGCGATGGACGCCCAGGGCAATGTGACAGCATGGGAAGGTGACTTCTACATGCCGCAGCAGACGCCGGGGGGCTTCCTGGTGCCGCTGGTGGCAGCGACGCTCACCGGCATGCCCGCCGCCGAACATATCGCGCCCGGCAACGTGTTTCAGAACTCGGCGATCCCCTACAAGTTCCCCAACACGAAGTCCGTTTGCAAGCGGCTGGAAACCACGCCGTTCCGTCCGTCCTGGATAAGGACGCCAGGCCGCATGCAGAACACATATGCCAACGAGTGCTTCATCGACGAACTCGCCGCAGCCGCCAACATGGATCCGCTCGAGTTCCGTAGGAAGTATCTCGATGACAAGCGTGGACTCGAATTGCTCGACCGGTTGGCGAAGCTCGCCAAATGGGAGCAGCGGCCGTCGCCGCAAAAAGGCACAATTGGCAATATCGCGAAGGGACGTGGCGTGTCCTACGTGAAATATGAGCTGGTGCGCACTTATGTTGGCGCCGTCGCAGAGGTCGAGGTAGACCGCGCAACTGGCGTAATCCGCGTGCCCAAGTTCACGATCGTTCACGACTGCGGCCAGGTCATCAACCCCGACGGACTAAAAAACCAGATCGATGGCAATGTGATCCAGACCGTCAGCCGTACGCTAATTGAGGAAGTAAAGTTCGACCGTTCGCAGGTAACCAGCCTTGATTGGGAGAGCTACCCGATTCTCAAGTTCCCGCAGGTGCCCGAAATCGTGATCGAACTGATCGACCGGCCAACAGAAAAACCGTGGGGCGCGGGCGAGCCGAGCGCGGCGGTGATCCCGTCGGCAATCTCGAACGCCGTGTTCGACGCGACCGGCGTGCGGTTGCGCTCGGTACCCTACACTCCGGCCAAGGTCAAAGCCGCGATGCAGTCGCACGCGACGTAGTTGCAAGACTGGAGCGCCCGCCGGGGCGCTCCATCCCTTAACGGCGTGAAATCAATTCGATGACAATCGTCAATCGCGTATGTGTCGGGCTTGCAACCGTAACGTTGGCCCTCGTGATGCCAAGCAAGGCCGACGTCATGAATGAGCTTGCCCCCACTGGCAAACTGCGTGTTGCCATCGCGGTCGGACCCGCGCCGTCCGCGCTTTATGCAATCAAGGACGATGCGACCGGGCAATATCGCGGGGTGACCGTGGAGCTCGGCTCTGCAATGGCAAAGAAGCTCGGCATTCCGGTCGAATTCCTGCCGCATCTCGCCTCAGGCGAAATTCAGAACTCGGCCGCAAGCGGAAAATGGGATGTTACCTTCATGCCTGTCGACGAGGACCGGAAAAAAATCGTCGATTTCGGCAACGCCTATCACCTGCTGCAAAGTACATATCTTGTCGCGCCCGGCGCCAAGCTTGCAAACGTCGAGGAGGCGAACGCATCGGGCGTCCGCATCGGCGGGGTTGCCGACACGGCGACCTTTCGGGCCGCACAGCGCACCGCTCCGAAAGCGACGTTCGTCGCCCTGCCCGGCGTGGACGCTGCGGTCGCCGCGATGAAGGCGGGGGAAGTTGATTGCATTGCACTATCTCGCGAATCTCTCTCCAGCCTGGTCACGAAAATCCCTGGCTCACGTATCCTTGACGGGGGTTTTTTGAATTCATCAACGGCTGTCGCTGTGCCGAAAGGCAAGCCGGAAGCGCTGGTTTATGTCAGCCAGTTTGTCGAGGAAGCGAAGTCGAGCGGCCTTGTACGAAGAGCGTTCGACGCGATGAATCTGCAGAGTGCGCAAGTGGCCCCTCCGGGGATGAAACCTTAGGCGTCACATGTTATCGGTGCGCGGGCGGCATTCGCCGCCCTGTTTTTTTGGAGTGTCATATGGCCGATGCCGCTGCGTTAAAAGAACTCGTGCCAACCGGGAGGCTTCGGCTTGCAATTGCGGTCGCCCCGTCGCCGTCGGCGCAGTTCGCCGTCAAGGACGGAGACAGTTACCGCGGGGTGGCCGTCACGCTTGGCCGTGCGCTGGCCGAACGCCTCGGCGTGCCGCTCGAGATCATCCCGCATCAGGCTTCCGGCGAAATACAGAATTCGGCGTCGGACAATCGGTGGGATGTCGCCTTTCTTCCGGTCGACGAAGAGCGCAAGAAGTTCGTCGACTTCGGCAACGCATATCATTTGCTGCAGAGTACTTTTCTTGTCCCCGCCGGCTCGAAAATTCAGTCGGTCAAAGATGCCGACGCAAACGGTGTCGGTATCGGCGGCGTTGCAAATACCGCGACCTTCCGCGCCGCCAAGAAAGCCACTTCAAACGCCACCCACGTTGAATTTGCGGGGGTCGATGCCGCCGTCGCAGCCATGCGCGAACGCAGGATCGATGCCATTGCGCTCTCGCGCGAATCGCTATCCGGTTTGGTGACAAAGATTCCGGGCTCGCGCATTCTTGATGATGCATTCCTCAACTCGAGCACCGCCGTTTGCGTGCCCAAGGGCAAGCCGGCGGCGCTCGCGCTTGTGAGCGATTTCATCGAACAGGCAAAAGCCTCAGGCCTAGTCCGAAGGGCGCTGGATGAAATGGAGCTCAGGCCCTCGCAGGTCGCGCCGGCGGGAATGAAGCCCTAGCTCTCAGGCCCACGTGTGGCCGGCGCCATATCGGGTGTGCGGACGTGCTCCGGCCTGATGCCTAGCGCCAGCAGCCGTCCTGGGATGCGCCGCAACAGCGGCCATTGCAGCATCTTCATAAAAAGAGGCGCTTTTGGCCGCCTACCCATAAGTGCGGGACCGATGATGTTATTCTGCACCAGGATCTGCAGACGCTGAGTAAATCGCGTCGGAAACTCGCGGCGCCGCTGCACAGCGCGAAGGGTTTCGATCGTTACCGCGCGCCGGCGCAACGGCTCCGCGAGGATATTGGCTGCGGCCACCGCGTCCTGCACCGCCAGATTGATCCCGACGCCGCCGATCGGCGACATGGCGTGAGCCGCATCCCCGATGCAAATCAGACCCGGGCGATACCATCGACGAAGGCGGTCCACCGCAACGGTCAGCAGCTTCACAGTGTCCCAGCTTTCGATTTCATTGACGCGATCACTTGCGAAGGGCGACATCTCGGCGACCGTCTTGCGAAACTTTTCCAGCCCCGCCGGCTTCACCTCGTCCGCAGTGCCTTTCGGTATCACGTAGGCGCATTGCCAGTAGTCTGTACGATTCAGCATCACCATCATGCGGCCATCCTCAATATGGCCGAAAGTTTCTTCTGAATCACTCGGCTTCCGCGACAAGCGAAACCACATCACATCCATAGGCGCACCATAGTCATCGCTCTTGAGGTCCGCCTTCGCGCGTATGGTGGAGTGGCGGCCGTCGCAACCCACGACCAGATCGGCACGGATTTCGACTGCGTCCTGCATCGTCCTTGCGCGAACGCCAACAACGCGACCGTTCTCCTCGATCAAGTCTACTGCCTCCGTCTGCATGTGCAGATCGAAGGTCGGATAGCGTCTGCCATGATCGGCAAGGAAATTGAGGAAATCCCATTGCGGCATCAATGCGATAAATTTGCAATGAACCGGCAGGTGTTCGAAATGTCCGATCACCACTCGATCCTTTCCGATCTGCAAGGAAATCTGCCTGACGACTGAATGCGGCAACTTCAGAAATTCCTCAAGCAAGCCGAGCTCGTGCATCATTTCAAGCGTCGAG
>DAISKM010000295.1:0-5127 GCA_036820945.1 Pseudolabrys sp. | reverse complement strand
GTCTACCTCGACACAAGTTTCTTTCAGGATCTTGAGCGACGGTTTCGCGCCTGCGATGTCGGCAGCAAAACCTGCCAATTCTCGCAGGCTTACGTGATCGCGCACGAGGTCGGCCACCACGTGCAGAATCTGCTCGGACTATTGCCGAAGGTGCAGGAGGCGCAGCGTGGGATGGGCAAGGCCGACGCCAATAGCTTGCAGGTCCGGGTGGAGCTGCAAGCGGATTGTCTCGCAGGCGTTTGGGCGAACCGGGCGCAGGAAAAATGGCAATTTATTGAGCCTGGCGATGTCGAAGCTGCAATGCAGACAGCGTCGGCTATTGGCGACGATCGATTGCAGCGACAGTCGCAGGGTTACGTTGTGCCGGACGCGTTCACGCACGGCTCTTCGGCACAGCGCACGCGTTGGTTCATGACCGGCCTAAAATCGGGAAAGGTCGCGAGTTGCGATACCTTCAACGCCGATCAGCTCTGAGGGACGATCTAGCGCGTTTATTGGGGACTTGCTCGAAGCAACAGGATAAGGTTGCCAACATTGATCTTTGTCAAAGGGCGTCGACGTAGCGGTGCTTAGTTATCGGTCTTAGCAACAAGAGGCTCGGGAGGCACTAATGCTCGGTATTCATCATCCAATAAAATTTTGTGCAGCGGTTATGGCGGCGATCATGCTGATCGGTACGCTGTCGCAGGCCTATGCAGCGACAGGTTCAGTACGTTTTCGTATCGTTAAAGCCGGCTTCATCATCGGCGCCGGCGGCGGCTCCGGTACCTTGAATTTTAAGGGTAGGAATTACCGACTGAGCATCGGCGGCATCAATGTCGGCACTATTGGAGCGTCGGCAGTGGATTTGGTCGGGACCGCCTCCAATCTCCGAACTGCGGCCGACATCGTTGGCACATACACACAGGGCTCTGCAGCGCTTGCAGTCGTGGGCGGCGCAAGAACAGCGACGCTGCAGAACGCGAACGGCGTTCTCATAAGGGTGCGCGGACCGGCAGTCGGTCTTGAGGCTTCTCTTAGTTTGAGTGGAATGACGATATCCATGCAATGACGTCTATAACCCACCGGATATTCGGATCATGGCTGATACAACCAAGCTATCCGTTGGCCAAGCACTCGAAAAGTTGCGCGGCACGGAAACACCGAAAACGAAGATGACCCGGCTCGATGAGAAAATTGACGCGCTCGATGAAGAGACACGGCGCTTGAGAGCCGCACGGCGCCGCATTGAGCGAGATCAAAAGGCCGGTCCCGATAAGAAAGATTGAGACCTCCCGAAGGCGGATAAGCCAAAGCAGGCCTTCGCCTGAAGGCCGTCATCACAATTGTGCGCGCCGCCAAACTAGTTTGGCTTACCGACTTTCATCCAAAAAGCCATCCCGTCTGCCCATGCCTTTTGCCACTGTTGCGCGATTTGCATGTAAACCCCAAACGGGTCTGCCATTTGCGAGGTCGCCGCGAAGGGCCAACTACCGGCCGGGCTAAGCGGAGGCGAGAATTTTAGCTTCGATAGTATTGACGATGGCGTGTTAGGTGAACTGAGTTGCCCCTCCCAAGCATCCATCATGTCATCCATCATTTTAAGCTGCATCTTGTTGATAGTTTGCATTTGCGAACGGGTGGTATGGGCGATTTCTTCCGGCCATCCAAGCGCTCGCGCAGCCGCAGCCATCTTGTCAATGACTCGTTCGAGGTTTTTCTCGTTGTCGTTGACAATCTCCATACGCCAATCCGACATCGCATCAAACGCGGCTTTCACTGCTTTACGCGCCTCATCGGAGAGCCCGGGAACTGACATCGGGTTAAAACTGCGGGAGGCCACCTCTGCTGATTTGATGGGCATGACTTGCTTCCTCTCACTGACGCGCAAAATGTACCGCTGTAGAAGCGCGAAGCTGGAATCAGCAAGCAAATAGACCGACGATCAATTGGCCCAAAGGGCAATAGTGCCAAACCGCCCGCAACCCTGAACTCGCTACGAGTCGAGACCAAGATGGGGTGAAAGTACCTTTTCCGGCGGCGATTGAAGTTGGACGAAGGTCATCATGCGATGTCTCCTTCCACGCCAAAAGCGGACATTCGGCGGTGCAAACGAGATGCGCACTCTGTGATAGCTATTAAAGACAAGCGCCCATGTATGTGCCGCGATTACCTCCGACCTGTCCGTAGGCGCCAGCTTGGTGGGTGCAACGCATGGCGCGGTCCTGAAAAGTCTCGGCGCCCCCCGGGCCTGAGCCCGGCAGTGTCGGCAAATTCTGAAACGTCCGCCCCGTCTGCGGAACGTAAACAGACGACGGAACGGTAGCCCCAAGCGGGTTCAAGGTTTTCGATTTGGGAACGCGCGCGTGCTTCTGCGTCCGGCGTGGGGACTTGTATTTCGGCGCGAGCCATGGTTCGGGCTGCGCCCGTTTGGATCCTTTTTCCGGAACCATGATGCCGTAATTATCGCCTAAAATATTGTCGGGCTGCGCACGCGAAGTTGTCGCCAACGTCGTCGTCAGAAAAATCAACACGATCATCGAGGGCGTGCGCATGATTGTCATAAGACCCCGCGCAGAAGTGTGGACTTGACTACCCCTCGGCCGTTTTTTGAAGTTGGACTTTGGTCTCACAATGCTCAGGCCATTTGCTCTTTGGACATGGGCAGCGCATCGATGGAGCGTACGTGCAATTCCTGTTGGGGCATTGCCGCTACGAGCACCGCATCTGAGGTCTGTGTGGACAGAACTGGAAAGCTTTCGACAGCGAAAAGACAGCGCGCATGTCATTCACGTCAGTCGCGGTTGTGCCCGCGTGAACAGGCACGGCGAGCCCGATGCCGGCTTGCCACTGATCGGCCAGAAAGAACCGAATGCCTGCGCCCACTGATGCGAGAGACAGAATCTGTCCGTTGTTGTTGAAGCTCCAGACAGCGCCTTTGTCGAAAAATCCGTAGATCTGGTAACCTTTTAAAATAGGGTTTGAAACGGACTGGTCAAAACGCAGTTCCACATAGCCGTAGATGCCGCTGTCTCCGCTGTAGAAGCCCGGCCCATAAGCCGCGTCGCCAAGATAGAACTGCTGGGAAATCAGCAGCGGTCCGCCGGCCCACTGACCGTTCACCAAGGCTTTAACCGACCAGACATCTGAAAGTTTCTGCAAGCGCGTAAACGAGAAATTGAGCAGCGAGAAACTGCCCGACGCGCCATCGCGCGACAGGAGGTCGTCGTCCTTGCCTGAGGCGCCGAGTATCGTGAGGCCTTGCCGTACCGTCGCGCTCAGATAATTCCAGCCGCCAAAATTATCCTGCAATCTGTAGTCCGCAGTGAGGCTGACGTACCGCAGCCGATCCTTGTAGATCATGCCCGTGATGTCGCGCTCGGAATTTTCGCTGAAGCCGAATATTCCTGTCAGCCACAGCGACGACTTGCGCGTCTCCAGGGGAGCTAGGCTTCCCTTTACCTCAAAGCTCTCTGTGATCGAGTGGTTGTCCACTTGCTGCCGGATATCGCCTGGAGCGACATTGCTGTACAGCGCGTTGAAGCCGAGCCGGGCTCCGTCGGTTCCAATTGGCGCGTCATAGGATAATCGCCCATAGGCGAACTCGCGCAATGCGAAGGGTGTTGATGATGCGCTTAGGTTGAGGTTATCGCCTTGGAAAAAATACGAATTGAAGCCCGTCGTCGCAAAAGCTTGGTAGGGACCAACGGCGGCGGCGCCCTGATTGTCGATTCCAACAGCGGAGAAAATCCGCCAGGTCTTCACCGAAACAATGAGACGGAATTTTCCGGAGGCTCGGCCGATTTCCTCAATCGCGGTATCGGTAACACGCACGCCCGGTGTATCGTTTACCAGCAACAATTGCCGCTCAAGCGTCTTCAGCTGCGAAGGCCGCTCGCCAAGGACGCGCTCGAGCACCGGTCGAATCCAGAACCGGTCGACGTCATCTCCCTTCAGGGCGACCTCGGCAATGTAGCCCTCTATTACTTTCGCGCGGATGTGCCCGTTCTTGATGTCCTGCGGGGGGATGATCGCGCGGGTGAGCGAGTAGCCTGCCGCCCGGTAGATGTCGGTCATCGCGCCGGCAATCGCCACGAGATCGGCCTGCGAGACGGTCTTGCCGAGGAAAGATTTGTACGCTTCGGCGAGCGCATCGCCTGCAATGGCACTCGCGCCTTCAATCGACACACCCCTGAGCCTGAACCGTGGCTTGGTACTGGCACGTATTTCCGGTTTTGGCACGCTCGGCAGACGAACGGCCGGCTTCGGCCTGTCCCGTCCGGCTTCCAGATTCTCGATGCTCTTTTCGGTCTGTCGTGGGTCGTAGCGCGGCGGCGCCGACTGCGCCCACGCGCTCACGGCCCATGTCAGCACAAGCGTTAACAAGAGGGGCGCGGCACCGGCAGCGGACAGGTCTCGCGTCTTTGCTATAACTGACTGAGATATCGCGAGAATCCGCGGCATGCCCCTAGCGTTTCTCGCGGTTCGAATTTACCTCTGTCGCTCAAAAGTAGATTTTCATGGTTAACGGAGTGTTACCGGCACCGGCCTCCTAGTTGGGTCGCACTAAGCTAAATGTTGAAGAATTTCCGTCACAAACGGTGCCAACGGGTGGCTGGGAGCGCGTCTCGAGCTTGGGACGCGATCACTGCGCAGGAGGCGCCGGTGTTGGACAGAATTGGAAGTGTCTGTGCCCCGGTATTGCTAGCCGGAATCCTCAGCATTGGCTCCGCACTCGCGGACGACGCCAGCTGGCGCGTCAGCAAGTCATCCGGCGAAGTTTGGATGACAACGTCGGGAGTTCAGGAAGCGTCGCTGACAAATGAAGCGACGCTCAAGCCAGGCGACACGATCCGCACCGGCCGGAGTGGCCGCGTTCTTCTCACGCGCGGCGAGGAGACGATGCTCGTTTCGCCGAATTCGGTGATTGCGCTTCCCGAACATCAGAAAGACGGACTTTCGACAACCATCATCGAGCAGGCAGGCTCTATCCTCATCCAGGCCGAAAAGCGCAACGTCAAGCATTTCCAGGTCGAGACGCCCTACCTTGCTGCTGTCGTCAAGGGAACGCAATTCCGCGTCAGTGTGAATGCTGTCGGCAGCACAGTCGAGGTAATCGAAGGCCGCGTCGAGGTCGCTGACTTCAAG
>DAISKM010000294.1:0-5128 GCA_036820945.1 Pseudolabrys sp. | reverse complement strand
CATTGGGGAGCGTAGGTGCGCGTTCGCGATTTGTGACGGCGAGCACTTTGACCGCTCCGGCCTCTACCTGTGGTCGCACAATCGCATAAGCGGGCATGTAGACCTGGATGACTCCGGACGCGAGATCCGCCGCAGCGCCGGCGGGGTTCTTGTAAGGCACTTTCGCCATCTTGAGACCGACGGCTTGCAGATAGCCGGCAAATACAAAGTCAGTGAAGCCTGTGGCGGTCGTCCAGTTCAACTGGCCAGGTTTTGCGCGGGCCAGGGCTTCCAGTTCTTTCAGCGAATTGACGTTCAGCGAGGTGGGAACGCTGACTGCGACCACCGTCTTCGATATGCGCGCGATCGGAATGAGGTCCCGCTGGTCGTAAGGAAGCTTGTCGTGAAAATAAGGATGCGCAGTGAAGGAGCTCACCGGCGAAACGAGCAGGGTGTGATCGTCCTTTGCGCCAAGAAAGCTGGTGATGGCAACCATGCCGTCGCCGCCTGGACGGTTTTCCACGACGACGGGCTGGCCCCAACTCGCGGATAGCTTGTCGGCGAACAGCCGCGCGCCGATATCGACGCCGCTGCCCGGTCCTAGCGTCACGATGAAGTGAACCGTCCGGCTGGGCCAGGCGTCTGCCGCGTTGCATGGGCCTGGCAGCAGCGACAGCGTTGCAAATACGACAAACGCCAGGATGGTCCAGCGGGACTTCGCGGTTTTGTTCATGGCTCTCCTCCACGAGCCGGGCGGCCACTCAAAGCGATGGCCGTTGCGGCCTCTGACTGAAATGGGCCCACGACAGTCTAGCCTATACGCCGCCAAACTCATTGACCCATAAGCTCAATTGGCGCACAGGCGACGCTGTGACGCTATGAGGCACTTGCGCAACGAGGCCCCCGCCCCGAAAATGCCGCCTTCGCAACCGAGTTTGCGGTTCGATCCTATTGGAGCTGCCTATGCCGACGTTTCTGCTGTCCCCGCTGGTCAAGTGGTCGCTCGCCGCGTTGGGCGGCGCCATGGTTGTGCATTGGGCGATCAAAGAAGCGCGCCGGATTAACGAGGAGCTCGAGCAGGCGGGGCGAGTGAAGGCGAAGATTACCGATGCCGAGAATAGGCCGACGCTTCGCCGCGATCCGGTAACCGGCGAGTACCGGCTCTAGGGCATTCTTTCACTGATCAATCGGCGGCTTTCAGCGGTCGGCCACGTTCTTGTGGCCGCCAATCATTGCACCGAAGAACAGCAAGATCAGGACCCACCCGATCAACTGAAAAGAAAGCATCGATTTCCCCAAACGCGCGTGCTTCTTTGACCAATCGCGGGGGATACCAGCCGCCATTCAACAGCCCGTAAATGCGGCTCGGCTTGACCCCCTTTGGCCTCGCCTCTAGGGTCAAATCTATTCCCGTGCTTAAGAATCAGTATCTATCCGATGGCTGAAGCCAAACTTCGCGCCAGCGACCGCACGCATCAGGACAGCCTGGATCCAAGGCGATCGTTCCAGGGCCTGATCCTTGCGCTGCAGAAGTACTGGGCGGATTGGGGCTGCGTAATCTTGCAACCCTACGACATGGAGGTGGGAGCGGGGACTTTTCACCCAGCAACCACGCTGCGCGCGCTGGGGCCGAAGCCGTGGAATGCGGCATACGTGCAGCCCTCGCGTCGCCCCAAGGATGGCCGGTATGGCGAAAACCCAAACCGGTTGCAGCATTACTACCAGTTCCAGGTGATCCTGAAGCCGTCCCCGGCTGACATTCAGGATCTGTACCTGAATTCTCTCAAGGCGATCGGCATCGATCTAAAAATTCACGACATCCGCTTTGTCGAAGACGACTGGGAGAGTCCGACGCTCGGCGCATGGGGGCTTGGCTGGGAATGCTGGTGCGATGGAATGGAAGTATCCCAGTTCACATATTTTCAGCAGGTCGCCGGATTCGAATGCGCGCCTGTTACGGGCGAGCTCACATACGGGCTCGAACGCCTGGCGATGTATGTGCAGGGCGTAGACAATGTGTTCGCTCTCAACTTCAACGGCCGCGACGACGACAAGAAGGTAACTTACGGCGACGTATTTCTGCAGGCGGAGCAGGAATACTCGCGGCACAATTTTGAATTCGCCGACACGGCGATGCTGTTCGAACAATTCAAGATGGCGGAAGCGGCTTGTCGAAAATACCTCGAAGCCGGCTGGGCCCATGGCAAGAAGCAGCGTCACCTGATGGCCTTGCCTGCCTACGACCAGTGCATCAAGGCAAGCCACATATTCAATCTGCTCGATGCGCGCGGCGTGATCTCGGTCACCGAGCGGCAGAGCTACATCCTGCGTGTGCGCGATCTGGCAAAAGCATGCGGCGAGGCTTGGCTGGCCACGGAGGGCGGCGGGGCGAAGTGATTGTCCTATCGGCGCATCAGTCGCAAGAGCGATTGTACTTTCCTGGCCAACCGAGTTTGCTGTGTTGCCCTCCCGCTTGTGGGGAGGGGTGCAATCCTTGGGCAGGTTAGGTGACAAGTCGCGCTCGCCCTGCTAGTCCGAGCCCGTATTTCAGCTCTTCCTGAATCCGCAATGCCCGATCTTCTGCTCGAATTTTTCTCCGAGGAAATTCCCGCGCGCATGCAGCCGCGCGCGATCGAGGATCTGCGCAAGCTGGTCACCGACCGCCTGGTCGCGTCGGGGCTCGTCTACGAGGGCGCCAAAGCCTTCGCCACGCCGCGGCGGCTGGCCCTTTCGGTGCACGGCGTGCCTGCGCGTCAGCCCGACATCAAGGAAGAGAAGAAAGGCCCGCGCCTCGGCGCGCCCGAGAATGCGATTGCCGGATTCCTTAAGGGCGCCGGTCTCAAATCGATCAAGGAAGCCAAGGTCCAGCCGGACAAGAAAGGCGATTTCTACGTGGCGGTCATCGATAGGCCAGGTCGCCCGGCAATCGAGGTGATCGCCGAAGTCATTCCTGAGGTTGCGCGCACATTCCCGTGGCCGAAATCGATGCGCTGGGGGAACGGCCGATTCAATTGGGTGCGGCCGCTCCATTCGGTCGTGGCGACGTTCGGACCGGAGACGGAAGAACCCGAGATCGTGCGATTTGGGATCGACGGCATCGCTTCGGGCGACGAAACGCGCGGACACCGCTTCATGGCTCCGGCGCCATTCAAGGTGCGCCGCTTCGAGGATTACGTCGCCAAGCTTGAGCAAGCCAAGGTGGTGCTCGATCCGGCGCGCCGCGCCGACACGATATTTGCAGACGCCAAGAACCTCGCCTTTGCGCAGGGCTTCGAACTGGTCGAGGACACGGGCCTGCTGGCCGAAGTCACCGGCCTCGTCGAGTGGCCGGTGACCCTGATGGGCACTTTTGACAAATCATTTTTGTCGATCCCCGACGAAGTGATCCGCGCCACCATCCGCAACAATCAGAAATGCTTTGTGCTCCGCGACCCGCAGACGGCGAAACTCGTCAACAAATTCATTGTTGTGGCCAACGAGGAAGCCGCCGACGGCGGCAAGGCGATCACCGCCGGCAACGAGCGCGTGATCCGCGCCCGGCTGGCCGACGCGAAGTTCTTTTATGAGACCGACCTGAAGACGCGGCTTGAGGATCGCCTACCAAAGTTCGAGCAGATCATCTTTCACGAAAAGCTTGGCACGCAAGCGCAGCGCATCGCGCGGATTACATCGCTCGCCGGTCAGCTGGCGCCAATCGTCGATGCCGACAAGGTCAAGGCCGAGCGAGCCGCGCAACTATGCAAGGCGGACTTGCTGACCGAAGTCGTTGGCGAATTTCCCGAGCTGCAAGGCCTGATGGGCCGCTACTACGCCGAAGCGCAGGACGAGGATGGGGCGGTGGCGCACGCCATCGAGGATCATTACAGACCGAAAGGCCCCGACGATCTCGTCCCCTCTGATCCGGTCTCGATTGCAGTGGCGCTTGCCGACAAGATCGACACGCTGACCGGCTTTTGGTCAATTTTCGAGCCTCCTACTGGATCCAAAGATCCGTACGCTTTGCGCCGAGCAGCGCTCGGAATGATTAGAATAGTACTTGATAATGAAATTCGTTTGAGCCTTCGACAAATTGTTGAGTTGCAATTGACCAATTGGTTTACTTCTCTGACTCCCCGAGTACACAAATTTACGTCGGATCAATTGGTACAAGCCTCTACTTCGGCACGCTCTGATCTGTTGTCGTTTTTCGCCGATCGTCTGAAAGTGCAGCTGCGCGAGCAGGGCGCCCGCCACGATCTCGTCGATGCTGTGTTTTCACTGGAAGGCCAGGACGATCTGCTGATGATCGTGCGGCGCGTCGAGGCGCTGGGAAAATTTCTCGACAGCGACGATGGCAAAAACCTGCTCGCGGGCTACAAGCGCGCGACCAACATCATCCGGATCGAGGAGAAAAAGGACAACCGCGAGTATACCGGCGCGCCGGATGCGAAGCGCTATCAATTGCCCGAGGAAAAGGCGCTTGCCGAGGCGATCGGCGTTGCGAAGAAAGAAGCTTCCGCCGCCGTCGCCAAGGAGGATTTCGAACCCGCCATGCGAGCGATGGCCAGGCTCCGTCCGCGCGTCGATGCTTTCTTCGACAAGGTCACCGTCAATGTCGACGACAAGGCGCTGCGTGAAAACCGCTTGCGACTTCTCAATGAGATTCGCGAAGCGACGCGCGCCGTCGCCGATTTCTCCAAGATCGAAGGATAAAAAGGAACTACTTTCTAAGTCTTGCCGTTTCAGTCAATTGCCTGCCAACAGGGGAGTCCATCATGACCATCAGTATTGCGCATTTGCAGCCCATCGTCGCACTGGTTGCCGGCATTCTTATTCTTATTATCCCAAGGCTTCTCAACATCATCGTAGCCATCTATCTCATCCTGATTGGCCTGTTGGGCCTTGGGCTTTTCCGTTAGTCGAATTCCGGACTTGCGTCGGACTATTCGGCGGTGCTTTTAAGGGCCCGCGTCCCACCAACACTGCTTGATCTATGGCCAAACGGAAACGCGCGCGCGTCGGCGCAAAACGCAAAAAAACACTGCCTCGGAAGGCTTCCAGGCCCAGGCCCAAGCCCAGGCCAAAGGCGGCCGGCCGGCTATCCAGGGGTAAATGGGTTTACGCCTTCGGCGCCGGCCGTGCCGAAGGCGCGGCTTCCATGCGCGATCTG
>DAISKM010000293.1:0-5131 GCA_036820945.1 Pseudolabrys sp. | reverse complement strand
CGTCCTCGACGTAATGATGCCGGGCGAAACCGGTTTCGATCTTGCCAAGGCCCTTCGCGGCGATTCCAACGTGCCGATCTTGATGTTGACCGCCCGCGACGCCGCGGAGAGCCGTATTAGAGGTCTCGAGATAGGCGCCGATGATTATCTCTCGAAACCATTCGAACCTCGCGAACTGTCGTTGCGCATTGCCAACATTCTCAAGCGAGCGCAGCCTGCTGCGCCATC
The DNA here is from genome assembly GCA_036820945.1 of Pseudolabrys sp. GTDB lineage: Bacteria > Pseudomonadota > Alphaproteobacteria > Rhizobiales > Xanthobacteraceae > Pseudolabrys. Next base: position 4,903 of record DAISKM010000293.1, on the reverse strand, counting down.
GCCGGCAGAATCGGTCCGCTTTGGACCATTCGTGTATCATCTCGCGCGCGGCGAATTGCGGAAGGGCGAAGAGACTATCCGGCTGACGGACCGCGAGCGTGAGATGTTGCGCATTCTTGCGCACTCGCCCGGCGAAACCGTGCCGCGCCTGTCGCTCGCTGGCAATGGTGGCTCTGTCAGCGAGAGGGCAGTCGACGTGCAGGTCAACCGTCTGCGCCGCAAGATCGAGAACAACCCTGCAAATCCGCTGTTTGTCCAGACGGTGAGGGGCATTGGCTATCGCCTGGTGATTACCTCATGACCAGCCTGGATATCAGCAATGGTGTCCGCAATGCGCTTACGCGTTTGCGTGAGGCCTGGGAGTGGTACGAGGCGATCCCGCCGGTGCGACGCATTCACAGCGCGCTTGCCCAAGTGGCTGATGGGTGGCGCCGGATCAGCCACTGGGTCAACGGCTTCATGCCCAAAGGGCTCTACGCGCGAGCCCTGCTGATCATCATCGCGCCAATGGTGATTTTGCAGTCTGTGATCGCCTTTGTATTCATGGAGCGGCATTGGAACGTCGTCACGAAGCGGCTTTCTGCCAGTGTCGTGCAGGATGTCGCAGCGCTCATCGACATTTACAGCGCCTACCCGCAGGATCCTGATTACGCGCAGATCCGGCGCATCGCGCAGCAGCGACTCGGGCTGGTGGTTGATTTCCTGCCGTCGACCGACATGCCCCCGCCCGGACCCAAGCCCTTCTTTTCGTTGCTGGATCAGGCGCTCTCTGACGAACTGCGCAAGCAGATTGGCCGGCCGTATTGGATCGACACTGTCGGCAAATCGGCATTGCTCGAGATTCGCGTCCAGCTCGATAACGCGGTGATGCGCACATTCGCGCGCCGAAGCGCAGCCTATGTGTCCAATTCGGAGATTTTCCTGCTCTGGATGGTCGGCACCTCAACGGTGCTGCTCACTGTCGCGATTATTTTCTTGCGCAATCAGATCAAGCCTATTCTCCGCCTTGCTGATGCCGCCGAGAGCTTCGGCAAGGGGCGAGAGGCGCCGAACTTCCGTCCGCGCGGCGCTCGGGAGGTGCGGCGAGCGGCGGCCGCTTTCATCGAAATGAAGACCCGCATCGAACGCGCGATCGAGCAACGCACGGCCATGCTTGCAGGTGTGTCGCACGACCTGCGGACCGTTCTCACGCGCTTCAAGCTTGAGCTTGCGCTGATCGAAGACTCGCCGGAAGTCGAGGCGATGAAGAAGGACGTCGACGAAATGGCGCGCATGCTGGAAGCCTATCTGGCGTTCGCGCGTGGCGACAGCGGCGAGACTTCCGCGCCCACCGATATGGCGGAATTCCTTGAGGAGCTACGGCTCGACGCGGAACGTCACGGCCACAAGACAAGCGTCGTCTTTCATGGCCCACCAATCGTCACAGTGCGGCCGGCGGCATTCAAGCGTTGCCTCAGCAACTTGGTTTCCAACGCGGCACGCTTCGCGCCGTCGATTGCGATCTCCGGCCACCGCGATCACCGCTATCTCACCGTGACGGTGGATGATGACGGCCCGGGCATACCGGCGGGCCTGCGAGAGGATGTGTTCAAGCCCTTCCTGCGGCTCGACGACGCACGCAACCAGGACGAAGGCGGTACCGGGCTTGGTTTGGCGATTGCGCGCGACATCGCGCGATCGCATGGCGGCGACATTACGCTGGGCGATAGCCCGCTTGGCGGACTGCGGGCAACCGTGCGAGTGCCTGTTTAGGCCGCCTCTGCTTCCTCACCGCGCGCGCGACGGCGGCGGCGCGGACCACGCATGACACACCTTGGAATGGCGCACAGGTCGTCCAAGAAACCTGCCCATCGTTCCGCACTGATCAAGCTGCGGTCGAGCGCTGCCATAGTCCTGTCAAGTGCCTGATCCTCGTCGTCGACCCAGACAGATAGTACGCGCGCAAACATCAGCGCCGCTCCTTGCGCGCGCATGGCGCCGCGGGGGCCCGAGGCGTTGATGCCCGCAGCTTCCAGCATCCAGTGTTGCGAACGCACCGACATCGCATTCAACGCGAACGCAAGCCCAGGTCTGCGCCGCGCCGAAATCATGAGGGAGCGCACTGCTTCTTTATACGGGGCGAGGGCATCGAGGCGCCGCATCAGCACGTCGAAGAGACGCTCGCGTGGCGGCTCGTCTTCCGTCGTGGCATCGGTGCCGGCAAGCACCAGACGATCGATCTCTTTGATGTGCGCGGCGAGAATGGCCAGCGTAGAGCCAAACTCAGCGCGCAATTGTGAAAGTTTTATTCCAGCTTGGCCGGCTACTTCTGCAAGGCCAATATCCTCGAAACGACGCGTCGCCACGAGGGTCATGAGGGCACTTATGGCCTTCTCCCTGTCGCTGCTGCCGCGGGTTGGCGGCGTAGGAGGAGTAGGAGGAGGTGAAGTCTTACGCTGACGTTTCGACCTGCGCGCCATGACGGCCTCCCATTGGCGGTTTTATACCTTTTTAATTTAGGTATGTGATGGCGACGGTTCTAGGGCGGAACCTAGCCCGCGAGGTCGCGCGACCGGCGGGTGGCGGCCTCGATGGCCCGCGTCAAGAGGCGCTCGAGACCTTCAGGCCCCATGAGCACATCGAGTGCTGCAGCCGTCGTGCCGCCCGGCGAGGTCACATTCTGTCGCAGGGTCGCGGCGTCAACATCGGATCGATGCATTAACTCGCCGGCCCCGGTGATGGTTTCACGCGCAAGCCGGGTCGCAAGCGCAGGTGGCAGCCCGGAGGCGATACCTCCGCTGGCCATCGCTTCCGCCAGCAAGAATACGTACGCCGGACCTGAACCGGACAGTGCGGTCACGGCGTCCATAAGACGCTCGTCGCGGACCCATTCCACTTCGCCCATGGCCGCGAGGAGGCTCGATGCCTGATTGCGGTGCTGGCCCAACATATTCGCATTGCCGACCGCAACGCTGATGCCACGGCCGATGGCCGCAGGCGTGTTTGGCATGGCGCGCACGATTGCCGTGCGCGGCGGCAATGAGTTTTCGAGGAATCCGATGGTGCGCCCGGCCATGATGGACAGAACCAAGGTGGACTTATCGATGTACCTCGAGAGGGATTGCAAGGCCTCAGGCGCACTCTGCGGTTTCACGGCAATCACCACAGCGGCGGCCAACGTTGCTTTGATTGTCGGATTAAGTCGGAGGCCTCGCCGCGCCAGCGACCTCAGCATTTTGGCTGGCTGTGGTTCGATGACCACGATTTGCCTTGGCTTGAGACCGCGTGCCAGCCAGCCGTCGAGCATTGCGCTGCCCATCTTGCCGGCGCCAACCAGAACAAGGGTGCCGCGAAATTTTGCTAGCGTTTTGGCAACACGGTCCGCCATGGCCGATCGCCGGCCTTTATGCCTCGCCCGAGGTCTCGAACATCGCGGCCTCGAGTGCATCGCGCGCAGTTTTGCCGGCCCAGACCACGAATTGAAAGGCAGAAAAGTAACGCTCGCAAGCCTCAAGTGCAGTACCGAGCAGTGCCTCGCACTGTTTGCCGGAAGCTTCGGTGCCGCCTGCCAGTACCAGGGCGTGCCGAAACATGATCATTCCTTCCGCGTTCCAATGGTCGAAATGCCCCACCCAGAGCCGCTCATTGATCAAGGAAATCAGCGCTTGCACCTCGGCGCGCCTTCGTTCCGGCACTCGCAAATCGAAAGCACAAGCCAGGTGCAGGGCCTCGATGTCCCCCATCCACGTGTAGGAGAGCTGATAGTCGGTCCAGCGGCCGGTGACCAGAATGGTAATTTCGTCATCGCTGGAACGCTCGAATGACCAGTCGTTGCCCGCCGCCAGGCGCTCCACAACGTCAAGAGGATTGATTCGAGATTCTTCCGCGAGGCTGGTCAGGGACATGACGTCTCCGCTTGGCTGAATTGAGCGAGAGGAAACGCACGCCACCACACGCACGGAGCAGGCAAGACCCCAGGCAGGTTCTGGCCACCAGTTGACGCTGAGTTTACGGGATGCCTTGACGGCGAAAGCGAATCACCAAGCGATTCGAATATAACCTGCTTGATTCCGCTCGCCAAAGGCATCGTCAAGTGCCATGAGCCGTGATTTGCCCGTGATAGGCAACCCGGCGGAGCCGACTCTCCACAGCCATTGCTTCGTCGCCGATGACTCAGCGGTGGATAATTTCATCCCGATCATTTGGAGCGAGTGCAGAGAGCGGAGACGCGCGCACTCACCTTGCCTTGGCGCCGGGACCGGCGCTCTCGCACTGTCTGGAATGGCGATGAGGTTATGAGAGGTTCAGTCGAAAAGGCTTGAGACCGACTCTTCGGCGGCGGTGCGGCCGATTGCTTCGCCGATCAGGGACGCTATTTCCAGAATACGAATATTACCGGCAGTCAGAATTTCCTTTGTCGGCTGAATCGAGTCCGTGATCACAAGCTCCTCGAGCCGCGAGTTCGCGATACGCTTGGCGGCGCCGCCTGACAAGACCCCATGACTGATATAGGCGTAGACCGCCTGGGCTTTGTTTTCGAGCAAGGCGTCGGCAGCATTTACAAGTGTGCCGCCGGAATCGACGATGTCGTCCACCAGAACGCAAGTGTAACCGGCAACGTCACCGATCACGTTCATCACTTCGGATTCGCCGGGGGCTTCCCGACGCTTGTCGATAATGGCCAGCGGCGCGTTAATGCGCTTTGCCAGCCCGCGAGCACGCACCACGCCGCCGACATCGGGCGAAACGACCATCACGTTGTCAAGCTTCAACCTCTCGCGGATGTCTCGAACCATCACCGGCGACGCATAGAGGTTGTCGGTTGGGATATCGAAAAATCCCTGGATCTGACCGGCGTGCAGGTCGAGCGTCATGACGCGATCCGTACCGGCACGAGTGATAAGGTTGGCGACGAGCTTCGCGG
>DAISKM010000292.1:4324-5143 GCA_036820945.1 Pseudolabrys sp. | reverse complement strand
CGTGGATCCAGAGGGCATCGGAAGCGGTCGATGCCCTGCCATGACCACTCGAGGCGGCGAAACCCCGAGCAGCAATCCCGCTAGGCCGATTTCCGCTGCGCACGGGCGCGTGACAGCTCAATCTCATTGTGGAAGACGCGTGCCTCCTCGGCAGCTTCCATCATGGTGCCAAAGCCGCGCAGGCCACGATGAACCTCGCCAGCCTCGGTGATCATCCAGAAAAACTGATCCCCGCGTCGGTCGACGACAAGACGAAAGCCGGTGTTAGACATTGCCCTGGTTCTCCTCGACAGCGTTGGGAGCCATGGCGGGGATTTTCGCCAGGATGGTTTTGACGGCGTTGTCCCAATCGGAATCTTTGCCCTCGGGCACATCACCAAACAGGCACCACCAAACTGCCAGACCTGAGCTCGGACTGTCTGCGGGCAACTCGATTGGCATTTTTGCGATGTAGTTCTGCGAAGCCTCCTGCGCTGCCTCCTGGCCTCTCAATAACCCCGCACACTGAATTTTGACGTCCAGCGGTGTATCGCGATGTTTGATTACCTCGCGCAGCAATCGAAATCCCGAAACCTCATCGTCGCCAATTGCGGCCAGAGCCTCATTCACGCGGGCCATAGCCGCGTAGCGGGCACCAGTTGTTCTGTTGGGCGTGCCGGGTTTGCGCCCACCTGGAGCCGCCCGTCGCTGTTTGGAAGTCGCTGGGATTAAAGGGGAACAGATTGCAACATGTGCAACATGAATAGTCCCCGCATCAGAACGTAAGTGATTGATGTAGTGCTGTTCTCAGCGTCTGCAGGCCTTTCGTCTACAGGATCG
>DAISKM010000292.1:0-4314 GCA_036820945.1 Pseudolabrys sp. | reverse complement strand
AGGAGGGTCCACATCAGCGATGCGGGGCTTCTACAGGATCGACCGCCCTCTTGTCATGTCCCGACGACCCCTTGTCATCCCCCGCAAAACCGGGGCATCCAGTACTGCAACTTATGACTTGCCTTATGGTGTTGATCGCCCGCGCGGGCGTCGATGGTGGACTACATGGCCAGGAAGCAACTGCAATTGGGCCGCCCCAGCCCAATTCCCGCATCGCCAGACAAGGCTGTTCTTGATCGCGTGCCAAACCCGCACGCCGGCACGAATTATGTTGCCCGTTTCACCGCGCCTGAATTCACCGTGCTTTGCCCGATTACCGGACAGCCCGATTTTGCGCGCCTGGTGATCGATTATGTGCCCGCGCGCTATCTGGTCGAATCCAAGTCGCTCAAGCTTTACCTCAACAGCTTTCGCAATCACGGCGCATTTCATGAGGATTGTACGGTCGCGATCGGCAAGAAACTGGATTCCCTGCTCAAGCCGAAATGGCTGCGTATCGGCGGCTACTGGTACCCGCGCGGAGGCATGCCGATCGATGTGTTCTGGCAGACCGGCAGGCTGCCGAAAGGCGTTTGGGTGCCGGACCAGGGCGTCGCACCGTATCGCGGACGTAGTTGAGTTTTATTCAACGATGGCGTGCGGCAGGAAGCGAGACGTATTCTTGGTGATCGGGCTCGAATCCTCGCGCACACATAAGCCACAAGGAGCGCCGGCGGCAAACCAGGAACCGAGCACGGTGTAATTTCCGTCGAACTGCGGCAGTTCGGCGATCGCCTGTCGCACGTAACCCTCCGCCCCGTAGGGTCCGTCGTCCTTATCCACCGCACGGCCATTCCGAATGAGTTCGATATTGGCGCCTTCGCGGGAATAGAGGGGTTTGCGAGCGTAGGACGCGCCGAGTGTCGCGGCCTTCGGATCGTCGTCGAAATAGGCAGGCAACAAATTTGGATGATCCGGATACATTTCCCAGAGTAGCGGGAGGATTCCCTTGTTGGAGAGAATCATCTTCCAGGGCGGCTCGACGAATTGCGTCGCCGAACCGGGAAGCGAGGCTCCGAACGCCTCGCGGGTCATCCATTCCCAAGGATAGAGCTTGAACAGCAGTTCGATCTGGCGGTCGTGATCGTCGACGAATTGTCCGGCGGAATTTCTGCCGACATCCTCGATCGGCAGTACCGTGGTCGCCAAGCCCGCCTGATACGCACAATCCTGAAGATAGGCAATGGTCCCGGTGTCCTCCGGACTCTCCATCATAGCAGTGAGATGGAGCGGACCGCTCTTGCCGATCTCTTTCCAGCCCTGGATCAGTCGCTCGTGCAACGAATTGAATTGGTCGGCATCTTTCGGCAGCACTTTGCGCTCGATTGCCTGCTCAAGCCACATCCACTGGAATACGCCGGTCTCAAGCACCGACGTCGGCGTATCGGCGTTGTACTCCAGCAGCTTTGCCGGACCCTCGCCGCCGTAGCGCAGGTCGAAGCGACCATAGAGGCTGGGTTCGGATTTCTTCCAGCTGCGCACAATCCAGTTCCAGAACCGCACCGGAATTGCGAGCCGCCGCATCAGCTGCTCGTCCGCGATAACTCGCGCCACCAGTTCGCGTGACATTTTCTCCAGTTCGGCCGTCGGTGCTTCGAGATCTTGTTCGATTTCTTTGAGCGTGAAGGCATAGTAGGCGCGCTCGTCCCAATAACGCTGCCCGTCAAGCGTATGGAAGTCGAAGCCGATCTCTTCGGCGCGTGCACGCCAATCCGGACGCTCTTCGCAGGAAATGCGCCGCATCAACCGCCAGAAGTATGAACGGCCGCAATAGAATGGCCGATACTGCCGAAGCCGCCACGTGTGCCCGGGCCGTGCCCCACCGATGGGACCGACGTGTGGCTCTCCGACGGCGAATGTCCGCTGTATTCGCGGGATTGCTGTGGCGTCGACGATGAGCCTCGGCTGTACGACCGGCTGGACCAATATGACCGGCTGCCCGATGACGAACGTCCACCTGACTCGCAAGGCGCCAATGGCTTTATGGGCGCAGTTCCGGGAGCGAGCGTATGCGGACTGATGGAGCCGGGCGTGGTTGATCCCGGAGCGGCACAGTCCCGAGGCGGCAGCAATGCATAGGCGGAAGCGCCCGCGGTCGTCATGCCCATCAATAGAAGCGCAACCTGGGACGATCGCTTCATTGCCGGATCATAAAGTCATAGATGCGGCACTCAGCAGGCCGGCTGTAACCGAGGAGAGTCCGAGCCAGATCGACGGCGCGATATCCCCCGCTGCGATCCGGTTCGAAAGATCCGGCACCGGAATGCGCACCGCATAAAAAGTGACGATCTGGACGATGATTGCGACCACACCCCAAACCGCGCAATCGACCAGGTCGGACGCGTGTGCGATCGCACTGGCCAATGGCAGCGAGAAGCCAAAAAGACTCAGCCCCAAGGAGATGGCGGCGCCCGGTACATTTTTTCGGATCAGTTCAAATTCGTTCATTGGCGTGATGCGGGTGTAGATCAGCAAAAACGCGATCACCAACACCGTCGCCAGGCAAAAATAAGCAATAAATGCCGGCAACCCCTGAAGAGATTGCAACACCATGATTCCGCCCCCCTTAACCGGGCCGGATCATAACGGAGTCTCCGCGCGCGCGAAGCGACTTTGCGGCGATTTCAACGGTTTCATGACTGCGTGACCGGCGAGTGCTTCAGCCGCAAGGCGCAGATCCATCCTGTTGCTGCCAGCGTCGCCGCGCCGAGCAACAAGACCGGCGTGGCGCCGACACCGCTCAGACCGAGACCGTAGACGACCGGCCCGGCTGCATGACCAAGGAAAAAAAACATGGAATGCCCAGCGGTCGCCGAGCCGCGCGCGGCCGGAGCCAATTCCGTCACGTAGACCTGGATGCAGCCGTGCAGCAGGTAAAAGCCGAAGCCGAGCAGCATGAAGTTTGCGAATTCGACCGGCCAGGGCATGCGCAACGCAATCATGACAAGGCAAAAACCCATGACCATGCCGCCGGCGGCCATCAACTGTCGCTCGCGAAAATGCTCGAGTAGCCACCCGACCATGAAGGTGTAGATGACGCCACCAATGCCAAAACCTGCGATCACGACGCCGGCGATCGATGCGCGTGGCTCCCCTTCGGTGCGCAGGAACTCCGCCATATAGGGAAACACGCCGAACAGGAACACACCTTCAAGGAAGACCGCGCCGAAACAATACTTCGCCATCGGATTGCTGAAGATGGCCCGGTAGTTCGGAAGCAAACTCGACAAATCGAAACGCCCGGGCCTCTCGCCCATGCTGCGAAACCCCGGATAGGCAACGGCAAGCGCGATGAGATCGATCGCGCCGGTTACAAAAAACACGCCGCGCCATCCAAACAGGTCGCCGATGACCCCCGCGCCTGACGCACCCAGCAGGTTCCCGCTCATGGCAGCAAAAAGCAGGCGACCAATGGCCACTTGCCGCTGCTGCACCGGAACGCGGTCGCCGGCAACAGCCAGAGCAATTGGGAAGACGCCTCCGGCAGTAATTCCCGCAACGACGCGCAATGCCATGAGCGTTTCGAAGTTCGTCGCGAGACCGCATGCAAGCGTGGCAATGCCGACAATAAGCATGCAGACGGCGATCAGCCGCGTCTTGCTGAACATATCCGCAAGCGCACCAAGCACCGGTTGAATAAGTGCGTAAGGCAAGGTGAACCCGGTCGAAAGCATCGCCGCAGTTGTCGGCGTTACATTCAAACCTTCCGCGATCTGCGGAATGACGGGATCCACCGAGCGCATGAAAAGCGTCGTCGCGAAGACGACGAAGGCCATCAGATTGAGGACTCGGCCCATGGAATGTCGGTCAGCGGGCTGATTAATGCTTGGCCAGCCGATCGAATTCGATCAAGGCGCGCAATAGCGGCTCCATCTCCTTAAGCGGCAGCATGTTCGGGCCATCGGAAGGCGCCTTGTCTGGATCCTGATGCGTCTCGATGAAAATGCCCGCAATGCCGACCGCCGTGGCGGCGCGGGCAAGAACCGGCACGAACTCGCGTTCGCCGCCGGACGATGTCCCCTGTCCACCTGGCTGCTGGACGGAATGGGTGGCGTCGAAAATGACAGGTGCCTGTGCGGTGCGCTTGAGAATCGGCAGCGCGCGCATGTCGGACACGAGCGTGTTGTAGCCAAAAGAGACCCCGCGCTCTGTCACCAAGACATTCCGGTTTCCCGCCCCCGTTATTTTTTCGACGACGTTTTGCATGTCCCACGGCGCCAGGAACTGGCCCTTCTTCACGTTGATTGCTTTTCCGGTCTTGGCAGCAGCAACGAG
>DAISKM010000291.1:0-5160 GCA_036820945.1 Pseudolabrys sp. | reverse complement strand
TCAATCCGGACACCATATATCGCCTGAACACGTAATAGATTGCCGCCGGCGGCAACGCGTAGATCAGGCCGGTTGTCATCAATAATTCCCACGGTGAATCGTCCGCCGCCAGAAAATTGCCGAGGCCGACCGGAAGCGTCACGGCGGTGTCTTTCGATAGCAGCAGGAAGGCGTAGAGATATTCATTCCATGCCAACAGCAGGGCATAGGTTCCGATCGCAACGAGTGCCGGTGCCATTAGCGGAATATACACGAACCAGAACAACTGCATTGGTGAGGCGCCATCCATAATCGCCGCCTCGTCGAGTTCAACCGGCAACTGGTCGGACGACTGCTTCAAAACCCAGATCGAATACGGCGCGGCGATGGTCACCATTGCCAAAATCAACGCCCATTGGCTGTTGAGCAGGCCGTACAATCCCATCGTGCGATACATGGGAACGGCAAGGAACGCTGCCGGAATGAAGTAGGTGAACAGCGCGAGGTTCATCACGACGCGCCCCCCTTTCACCTTAAGACGGCTTATCGCGAATGCTGCGCCGGTCGCGACCAGCAATGTGAGCGCGCCGGTTGCCACCGCGATAAGCAGCGAATTCCAGAGCTGCTGCCAGAAATGGTGGAGGTAGTAGTGCTCCTGTTTGAACACCACCGCGAAGTTATGCAGCGTCGGGTGGTCCGGCCATAATTTCCCGGAGAACGCCGATTCTTTTGGCGAGATCGCAAACAGAAATAAATGATAGATCGGCAACAGCGTCCAAATCGCCACGGGGATGCCGATCAGCAGCAGTTTTGCTTCGGATGTGACAGCACCGAGGGTTGGCCGCTTCATTTCGACAATCGCTTCATCATGAAGAACACCAGCGGAAGCACGAAAGGCAGGGCGACCATGATCGCCGCCATCGACATGTCAACCTGATCGAGCCGCAGATAGCGGATGCCGAGCGTCGCTAGAACGTGAGTGAGGTCGGCCGGCCCGCCGCCGGTCAAAAGATAGACGCTGTTGAAGTCACCCAGCGTCCAGATCATCGACAGAATCGTCGAGGTGAGATAGAGCGTGCGCAGGGACGGCCATGTCACGTACTTGAATTTTTGCCATTTGGTCGCGCCGTCTACGGAGGCCGCCTCATAGAGATCGTCCGGGATTGCCATCCGGCCGGCGATCAGGATCAGCGTCCAGAACGGCAGCGATTTCCAGATATGAACTGCGATTGCCATCGACAGCGCGATGGTGGGATCGTTCAGCCAGTTCGGGCCGTCCTCGCCAGTGATGCGGAAGATCAACGTATTGATCACGCCCCATTCCGGGTTAAGCATGAAGCGCAGCGATAGGATGGTCGGGATCGATGGCACCGCCCAGGGCAGGATGAACAGGACCGACAACCATTTGATCCAGGTGCGCGCCTGGATGAAGAAACCCGACAGCAGTAGCGCGATCACCATCTTGATGTTGATGCCAACTACCAGAAACACCAACGTGTTCACCGCCGATCGCGCGAAGATCGGATCGTCAAGCAATTCGACGTAGCTGTGCGGATGGCGCGCGATCCAGAACCCGTAGCCGATCGGATAGACCACGAACAGAATGAATATGATGATGTAGGGAACGATCAGAATCGAGCCCCAGGTCTGCCACGGTGTCACCCACCTGGCAGGAACAACCTGCATGGTGCCCGATTCCGGAAGCGTGAGCGTCGACGTCATCGATGGACCGGAAAGTTTGAAGCCGGGCGCGTGAGGGCGGCCGGCTTCGGTTTCAATCAGCCTGCGACCTGCTTGATGCGAGCGATCATTTCGTCCACGGCTTTGTCGACCGGGATCTTATCGTTGAGGACACGGTTCGCTGCCTTGGCCCACACATTCTCGTTGTTGAGAATCGTGAACCTGTAGTTCTTTGTGAACTCGAACGATGTCGTGCCGGCCTTGAACTGGTTATAGACTGCCTTGCGATGGTGGTCGGCCTGCCAAAATGGCGACTCCTGACCCTGCTTCGTCACAGGGAACCAGCGTCCGAGCGACCCTTCGACATAAGGTGTCAGGTTTTCTTCCTGCAGCATGAATTTCAGGAAGTCCTTGGCCTTCGCCTTTTGCTTGGCGTCCGCGAAGATCACACCGACCTTGACGGCAGCGCGATAGATCATCGGCTGACCGCTTGGCTTCTTGGGGAAGCCCGAGGTCGCGATTTGTTCTTCGTAGGCTTTCTTGCCTGCGGCACGGACTTCCGGCGTTGCTTTTTCATTGTTAGCGTCGTCGAGCCACTTCGCGGCGATCGAGATTGTCGCGTTGTGAGTCATCACCGTCGTCTTGTTATGGAAGGCGACATTGTTGTCCGGATCCTTCCAGCTCGTCGAGGACGGCGGCGAGCAACCCTTGACGTAGATGTCAGTGTAATCCGTCAGCGCGCCGATCAGGCCCTTCTTCACATTTGGATCGTCGACCAAGAGCTTCCCATTGTCGTCGACCAGCTTGACGTCATAGGCATCCATGAATGTTAGGAACGAGTAGAACGAGTCGCTCGAGTCGACGCCGAGCGGCTGGCCAATGCCGAAGATGCGCTGGCCGGTGGCCTTGCGGCTGGCGGGCTGCACCTTGTCGCACCAGAACGACCAATAATCCTTCCAAGTGGTGGGAATGTCGGATTCCTTAAAACCCGCCTGAGCCAGCATGTCGATCCAATACTGGACGTGCATGGTCTGCTGCTTGAGCGGGAACGCGTAATAAGCCTTCTTCTTGGTCTTGTCGTTGTAGAGGAAAGCCGTCTCGGCAGTATTCGGTGCGAAGGCGGCCTTCATCGGGCTGATGACGTCGGAAATATCCTCGAGCCGTCCTTCGAACGCCCACTTGCCGGCAACCTGGAAATCATAGACGTCGGCATAGGCGACGTCGGGCGGCGTGCCGGAGTCGAGCGCCGAGACCGTCTTCGGGATCATGTCCTGCACGGCATATTGCGACAGATCGACTTTAACGCCGGTCTTGTCCTCGTATTTTTTGATGGCCGCAAACAGCGCGTCGTCTTCGGACTTGTAGAATCCCTTCACCCACCAGACGGTGAGTTTTTCCTGCGCGCTGGCAGCGCCTGAGAGCATCAGACCGCAGGCCGCTGCCGTCACAAGAACGATATTGCCCATCCTCGATTTTTTCATGTCGTTTCCTCAATCGTTTTGTTTAGACGGTCACTACGAAGTGTCCTGTGGCGAAACCACTTTTAACCGAGGTAAGCCTGTTCTACGCGCTTGGGTAAATCTGGCACTTCAGTATTCGCCTCCCAGTTCAATTTTCCGTTGGCCATCGCATCATCCCCTAGCCCCCAACAAACATAATGAACTCGCGTCTTCTGGTTGCCTACCCCGAGGCCTCCGAGGCCTGGGACAAAGCCATCGTAAGGGCTCGAACTAGCCCACTGGAAGGGGCCGGGTATGCCTTCAGGCCAATTCGTTGGGCGGTCGGGCACAGCATGACGTCCGCTTTGGGTCATAAGCGGACATATGCAGTGCAATAACCCATGTCCGCTTTACCCCCGAAAGCAGACATGTGCGGTGCAACCAATGATGTCTGCTATGGGCCAAAAGCAGACACTCAACGCTCTTATTCGATCACCTCGTTGGCTTGCGCGAGCAGTGGCGGCGGCACGGCAAGACCAAGCGCCTTGGCGGTCTTGAGGTTAATCACCAACTCGTACTTGGTTGGCGCCTGCACTGGCATATCGCCGGGCTTCTCACCCTTGAGGATGCGATCGATATAGCCGGCCGCTTGCCGGTACTGGTCGACCCGATCAGGCCCATAGGAAATCAGGCCGCCGCCGGTGACGAAGTGGTGTGCACTATAGATGGTGGGTAGTTGATGCCGGGCGGCAAGCTTGATGATCGGGTCGCGATGAATTGCCGAACCCGAGCCAGCCGTGACGATCAAACCGCTATTCGAAGAGCGTGCGAATGCCGCGACAGAGCGCTCGATTTCACCAATCTCGCGCATGTCAATCGGCCGCAACTCCACCCCGAACGACGGCGCCACAGACTGGATCGCGGCAAACTGCCCGATCCCGGCGGCAGTGGCTGGATCCCGAAGGATCCCTACTCGCGTCAGGCTTGGCGCGATCTGCTTGAGCAGTTCCAACCATTTCCCGCTCAGGCCGTATTCGAACGCGATGAAACCGGTGGCGTTGCCGCCGGGCCGCGCCAGACTGTCGACGAAGCCGGCACCGACCGGATCGAGGATGGTCGCGAATACTATCGGCACGGTGCGGGTCGCTTGTAACAACGGGCCCAAACTCGTGCTGCCAGGGGCCAGAATAACATCCGGCGCGAGCGCGACCAGTTCGGCCGCATATTTGCGCGTAAGATTGGCATCGCCTGCGGCGTAGCGGATGTCGATCCGCAAGTTGCGGCCGTCGCTCCAGCCCAATTGCTGCAGCCCCTGTAGGAACGCCGCCATGCGGGCCTGATATTCGGCGTCGTCGGCGGTGCCGGGCAGAAGCACGCCAATCCGCCGCATCCGCTCGCTCTCCTGCGCGCGTGCGGCGAGCGGCAGCGCTACCGCACCACCGAGAAGCGTGATGAACTCGCGCCGCTTCATGTTCCCTCTGAGAAACACGCTGTGGGCAAGGCACAGAGCCTAGCACTTTGCGAGCGGTGGCGAGGAAGAAATGGATACAAACGGCCTTAGCTGCTGATCAGGCCATATGTCCGCTTTGGGTCAAAAGCAGACATGTGCGGTGCAAAAGGGCATGTCCGCTTACCCCCGAAAGCGGACATAATCTGAAAGCCAATCTACACTCAATCGCCTATCTTAGTTTGGGCGAAAGCGCGTGGAAAGAACGCGATGTCCGAAGAAGACCCGTTTGCCGAATTCAAAAACTCATCGGCGCTGCACGCAGCCAAAATAACTCCGGACGGCGCGCTGATAATAGCGGCCCCAATCAACGGCGATGAGGAAGCCTTGATGGCGTTCCAGCCCGTCGTTCTAAAAATTCTGGAGGTTGCAGCCAAACACAATCGCCACATCACGGAGCATCTCGTTCCGGGGCGACGGGGTGGAAGGCTCTACGACAGGGTAATCATTCATCCTTAATTCGCTTCCGCAACTTGCGCGCCTCAACATCCTATTTCCGTATCTATCAATGTCCGCTTTACCCCCAAAAGCGGACATGTGCGGTGCAAATAGGGA
>DAISKM010000290.1:0-5201 GCA_036820945.1 Pseudolabrys sp. | reverse complement strand
TGCATCGCGGGCATCGCGCCGTGATAAAGGCCGCCCAAACGCGCGCGCGCGAACTCGGCCGTAAGGCCGCGGCCCTGACCTTCACCCCGCATCCAAGACTGTTCCTGCGGCCGCAAGACTCGCTGTTTCAGCTTTCCAGCGAGCACGACAAGCTGCGCCTTCTGGCGGGAGCGGGGCTCGATGGTGCTGTCGTGATGCGCTTCGATGCGGCGCTCGCCGCCACAGCAGCAGAGGATTTCATCAGTGAGATTCTCGTTGGCGCGCTCGGAATCGGCGCGGCTGCGATCGGCTTTGACTTTCACTTTGGCAAGAACCGCACTGGCTCACCGAAGTTTCTTGCCGAGGTGGGAGCGCGGCTCGGTTTTGCGGTCGACGTCGCCCCGCCGTTGGAGGATGAGGGCAGGCCGGTGTCATCCGGTGCCGTGCGGGCTGCGCTTGCAGCCGGCCGCGTCGTCGAGGCCACCGAGCTGTTGGGTGCGCCGTGGTTCGTGTCAGGCGAAGTCATTCATGGCGACAAGCGAGGCCGAGAGCTTGGATTTCCAACCGCCAACCTGAGGCTAAGCCCCTCCTGCGGTCTCAAGCACGGCATCTACGCAATACGGACAGACATTGGCGGCCAACGCCATGAGGGCGTGGCGAGTTTCGGCCGCCGACCGATGTTCGACGACGGAGCCCCTTTGCTGGAAGTGTTTCTGTTCGATTTCGACGGCGACCTTTATGGGAAGACGATCGATGTCGCGTTTATCGGGTGGATTCGGCATGAGCAGAAGTTCGAATCCATCGAGACACTCAAGGGGCACATGGCGGCGGATGTGGCCCAGGCCCGTGACGCGCTCAGGCGTGCCGGTGACGCGTTCCCCGTCCTGGGGGAGGTGTAGCGGTCGCTCGCCGGGGACGATATCCCGGCCTTTCCGCATTCGAATCGGCCTGCTAGGAAGCGCGTATGCCCAAGCCCGAGCGAGATTATTCGGAAACGCTGTTTCTGCCGCAGACTGACTTTCCCATGCGGGCCGGCTTGCCGCAGCGCGAGCCTGAGATCCTGGCGCGCTGGCAGAAAGATGACCTTTACACGCAGCTGCGCGCGGCGTCGAAAGGGCGCGAGAAGTTCATTCTCCACGACGGCCCGCCTTACGCGAACGGCAACATCCATATCGGCCATGCGCTGAACAAGATTCTCAAAGACGTGGTCACGCGTAGCCAGCAGATGCTGGGATTCGATTCCAACTACGTGCCGGGCTGGGACTGTCATGGCCTTCCGATCGAATGGAAGATCGAGGAGGAGAACTACCGCTCCAGGAACAAGCCGAAACCGAACCTGTCCGATCCCGCCGCTATGGTCGCATTCCGGCAGGAATGCCGCGCATACGCCGAACACTGGCTCAACGTGCAGCGAGAGGAGTTCATGCGCTTGGGGGTGGTGGGCGACTGGGCGCATCCCTACACGACGATGGACTTTTTCGCCGAGGCGCAGATCGCACGCGAACTGATGAAGTTTGCCGCCAACGGCACCCTGTATCGTGGCTCGAAGCCCGTGATGTGGAGCGTGGTGGAGAAGACCGCGCTGGCGGAAGCCGAGGTGGAGTACGAGGATTACACCAGCGATCAGGTATGGGTGAAGTTTCCAGTCGCGGATATTGCGCTCGAAGGCGACAGCAAAGACGACGTTGCCGTGGCTTTCGAGCTTGTTGGCAACGCATCCGTCGTGATTTGGACCACCACGCCCTGGACGCTGCCCGGCAACCGCGCCGTGAGCTATTCGCCCAAGATATCGTACGGCCTCTACAGGATTTTTGACGCGCCCGCTGACAACTGGGCGAAAAGCGGCGATCTTCTCATCCTCGCCGACAAACTGGCCGAAGCTGTTTTCAGACAGGCGCGCGTCACCGCTTTTGAAAAAGTGAAAGCCGTGGGGGCGGACGTGCTCGCCGGCATGATCTGCGATCATCCCTTGAAGGCCATGGGTTACGATTTTGCCGTGCCTTTGCTCGCCGGTGAGCATGTGACCGACGAAGACGGCACTGGTTTTGTGCATACGGCGCCGGGACATGGCCGCGACGACTTCGAAATCTGGACTACAA
This sequence comes from Pseudolabrys sp., assembly GCA_036820945.1. GTDB lineage: Bacteria > Pseudomonadota > Alphaproteobacteria > Rhizobiales > Xanthobacteraceae > Pseudolabrys. The sequence goes on along the minus strand of DAISKM010000290.1, from coordinate 3,123 downwards.
ACCGTGCTGCCCTTGAAGCGCGAGGGATCAACCCGGCAATTCCTTACACGGTTGACGAGAACGGCGCGTTCACGGAAGCCGCGCCCGGGTTCACCGGCAGGCGCGTGATCAACGACAAGGGTGAGAAGGGCGACGCGAACGAAGCTGTGATCAAGGCACTGGTGGAAGCCGGTATGTTACTCGCACGGGGGCGCCTCAAGCACCAATATCCGCACAGCTGGCGTTCAAAGAAACCGATCATTTTCCGCAATACGCCACAGTGGTTCATCGCGATGGACAAGGACATCGCGAAGAAGGGGGACACGTTGCGCCACCGGGCGCTGTCTGCAATCAAGGTGACGCGCTGGGTCCCGCCGCAGGGCGAGAACCGCATCACCGGCATGATCGAGTCGCGTCCCGACTGGGTGATTTCGCGCCAGCGCGCCTGGGGCGTGCCGATCGCCGTCTTTGTCAAGGAGAAGCCGGACGGCTCGGTCGAGATCCTGCGGGATCCGGACGTCGACCTGCGCATCGTCGAGGCGTTCGAGCAGGAAGGCGCCGATGCCTGGTACAGGCCCGGCGCGCGCGAGCGTTTCTTGGGTAAGCTCGCGAACGATTCCTGGAAAAAGATCGACGATATTCTCGACGTCTGGTTCGACTCGGGCTCCACGCACGCGTTTGTGCTGGAGGACCCGCAGCACTTCCCGACGCTTGCCGGCATCAAGCGCAAGATGGATGGCGGCAGGGATACCGTGATGTACCTGGAAGGCAGCGACCAGCACCGCGGTTGGTTCCACTCCTCTTTGCTTGAAAGCTGCGGCACGCGAGGACGCGCACCCTATGACGTGGTGCTGACTCACGGCTTTGTGCTCGACGAGCAGGGCCGCAAGATGTCGAAGTCGCTTGGCAATGTCACCGCACCGCAGGACGTGATCAGGCAGTCCGGCGCCGACATCCTGCGCATGTGGGTATGCGCGTCGGACTATGCGGACGATCTCCGCATCGGGCCAGAGATCCTCAAGACTACGGTCGAAACCTACCGCAAGCTGCGCAACACCGTGCGCTGGATGCTTGGCAGCCTCGCACATTTCAACGAGGAGGATCGCATCAAGCGCGACAAGATGCCGGAGCTCGAGCGCTTGATGCTGCACCGGCTTTTCGAGCTCGATGGCCTGGTGCGCAAGGCGTACGCCGAATTCGACTACAAGCGCATCTTTGCCGCGCTGTCGAGCTTCATGACGTCGGATCTGTCGGCGTTTTACTTCGACATTCGCAAGGACACGCTCTATTGCGATCCGTATACCTCGGTGAAGCGAAAAGCCTGCCTGACGGTGCTCGATAGCCTGTTTCGCTGCACGGTCACGTGGCTGGCACCGATGCTTTGCTTCAGTGCGGAAGAAGCCTGGTCCTCGCGTTACGGCGATGCCGCGAAGTCCGTTCACCTGGAACTCTTCCCCGAGGTGCCGGCGGCGTGGCGTGACGACAGATTGGCTGAAAAGTGGCGCAAGATCCGAACCGTGCGTCGCGTTGTCACTGGCGCGCTGGAAGTCGAGCGCGCCCAGAAACGCATCGGTTCTTCGCTCGAGGCCCACCCGATCGTGCACATCTCGAATCCCGAATTGTACGAAGCGGTGGTCGATTGCGATCTCGCTGAAGTGAGCATCACGTCGGCTGCGACTCTTGTGCAGGGTGAAGGGCCGGCCAGCGCGTTTCGGCTGCCCGACGTTGCGGGCGTAGCGGTCGTTCCTAACCTGGCGGAAGGCAGAAAATGCGCACGCTCGTGGAAAATCCTCACCAACATTGGCGAAGATCCCGAGTATCCGGATGTCTCGCCGCGCGATGCTCAGGCGCTGCGAGAATGGAAAACCATGCGCAAGGCGGCGGAATAAGATATCGGCAAAGTCATACCGATCTTTCGTCATCACCGGGCTTGTCCCGGTGATCTCTCCTAATTCGGCCAAGGGCACAGCTGCAAAAAAATTTGCTGGTGTAAAATGAAAGCTTATCTCACCGGTCCACAAACAGGCTTCGGCTTTGCCGTAGCTGCGATCGTCTGTGCGGTTGATCAGGCCAGTAAACTCTACCTTCTGTTTGTCTTCGATCTTGCCGCCAATGGCCCGATCCGGCTGGGCCCGTTCATTGATATTATTCTCGCGCGCAACACCGGGATCAGCTACGGGCTTTTCCAAACCCAGGGGCCACTCGGTCAGTGGATTCTACTTGCGTTCAAGGCGGTCGCTGTCGCGCTGCTCTGGATCTGGCTGGCGCACGCGAAAGACCGACTCACGGCCCTTTCTCTCGGTCTGATTGTAGGTGGGGCGGTGGGCAATGCCATCGATCGATTGGCCTATGGTTGGGTCGCTGATTTCGTCCTTTTTCACATTTCCACGGCGGATTGGCACTTCAATTGGTATGTTTTTAACGTCGCCGATGTGGCCATCGTTGCCGGGGTTATTGGCCTGTTGTATGAATCCCTGCGAGGGGACTACGCCGCAAAAGCGCCCTGATCCGCCGCAAGAGTCGCGACAATTCAAAGGTTCCATGTCCGGTTTGGGATGAGCACGATGCGTCTGACGAGCGTCTTTGGCGCGAGCGCCGTTTTTGGCTTGGCATTCGGTGCCGCTGCGCTGCTTTTCTCGGCTCCCGCGCGGGCGGCCGACGATGAGGATTCGATCGACAAGAAGGTCATGCGCGGCATCATGGAGGGGCTTGGCCTGAGGCGGGACGGCGAGGCAATGATTAACTACAGGGAACGTTCACCGCTGGTGATTCCGCCCAACCGTGAACTGCCCCCGCCCGAACGCAGCGATGCTGTCACCGCGAACAATCCGGCTTGGCCGAAAGATCCGGACGTGGAGCGTCGCAGGGCCCAGGCGGCCACAGAAAGGAACCGCAATGTCAGCGACGAGCGTGAGCGCGAACAGAATCCGCTGCGGCCCGATCAGTTGACCCCCGGCGGGCGGCCGAAGAAAAAGCAGGCGAGCAAGGACGACGGCTACGAGTCGCCGCCGACAGGTTTCGGCAGCCAATTGCCGCCATCCGAGCTGGGGTTCAAGGGCTTTGGTTCTATTTTTGGTGGCAATAAGGAAGAGATGGCGAAATTCACCCGAGAGCCAACGCGCGAATCGTTGACCGATCCGCCGC
>DAISKM010000289.1:0-5235 GCA_036820945.1 Pseudolabrys sp. | reverse complement strand
TCGCCGCCCAGACGCCGGTTCATGTCGACCACGTCCTGTTCGGTGACGCCGAGACGCTTGGCGATCGTCTGCACCTGATCCGGGCGCAAATCGCCCTCTTCGAGCGCTGAAATCTTGCTCTTGGCCTTGCGTAGGTTGAAGAACAGCTTCTTCTGATTGGCGGTGGTGCCCATCTTCACCAGCGACCAGGAGCGTAGGATGTATTCCTGGATCGCGGCCTTGATCCACCACATCGCATAAGTGGCCAGGCGAAAACCCTTTTCCGGCTCAAAGCGCTTGACGGCCTGCATTAGGCCAACGTTGCCTTCCGAGATGACCTCGGAAATCGGCAGGCCATAGCCGCGATAGCCCATGGCGATCTTGGCAACGAGTCGCAAATGGCTGGTGACGAGCTTGTGCGCTGCTTCGCGGTCGCCGTGCTCCCGCCAGCTGCGCGCCAACATGTATTCCTCCTGCGGTTCCAGCATCGGGAACCGCCGGATCTCGTCGAGATAGTGTGAAAGGCCGGATTCGGCCTTGAGTGCCGGCAGTGCGGCGGTACGGGCCATGATTGCGCCCTCCTTACTTGCCCCCGAATCGATCGGCAGGCGGGTTGTCGCCGCCGCTCCCCGAGCCGACGGCGCGCATTCAATGTTGCGACTGCGAAGTCCCTCAGTCGCAGTCGCACCTTAGCGACTCGACCGCATGAAAGATAGCGGCCGGCCCCTCACGTCACTGTGACGCGATCGTGCGCCCAGTACGTCGCCAAACTGTTGATTTGGCTTGTCTATTTGCGCGGCTCGGGCCCGACTTCACGGCTCTCCATGTGCAGGGCATCTCGTAAACAACGCAAATCACCCGGCAGTTCCGATTGGAACTCCAGGATGTCGCTAGTCTCGGGGTGTTGTACCCGGAGTAAATAGGCGTGCAGGGCCTGACGTTCAAGGGCTGCCAGGGCGGCGCGCGCCTTTGGCCCCAGCCGGCTCGCCTTGGTCCGGAAGCCGATACCATAGGTGGCATCGCCTAGAATGGGGTGCCCGATATGGGCAAGATGGACGCGGATCTGGTGCGTGCGTCCTGTTTCCAGCGTGCATGCGAGAAGGCTTGCCACCAGGTTTCCATCCGGTCCGGTGAAGCTCTCGAGGACCTGCCAGTGCGTGATCGCGGAGCGTCCACTTTCGCGAACGGCCTGCTTGTCGCGCGCATAGGGATGCCGGCCGATCGGTGCCTCGATCGTGCCCTTCGGGCGGTCCGGTGCGCCCCAGACAAAAGCGAGATAGCCGCGTTGCAGCGGTCCCTCGGTTTTTTCCGCGAACTGCCTGGAGAGAGCGCGGTGCGCCTTGTCGGTCTTGGCAACCACCATCAGGCCAGTGGTGTCCTTGTCGAGGCGGTGGACGATGCCTGGACGCTTGACACCCCCGATGCCCGAGAGGCTGGTGCCGCAGTGGGCGATCAGCGCATTGACCAGCGTGCCTGAAGCGTGACCCGCGGCCGGGTGAACAACCAGTCCTTTCGGCTTGTCGATCACAATGATTGCCTCGTCCTCGTAGACGATATTGAGCGGGATTGTCTCGCCCTTTGGCGTGGCCGGTTCGGGCGGCGGCAACGTCACGGTGACAACATCGCCGGATTTGACGGGTGCTGCCGGATCGCGGATCGTGCGCGCCGCGATCTTCACCTGGCCGGCAAGGATCAAGGCCTTCAGGTGCGAGCGCGAAACAGTCGCGATACGTCCGGCGAGCACACGATCCAGCCGTGATCCTGCCTCGGCGTCGGCAATCGTGACTGTCTCGGTAATGCTATTCGTCATGGTTCATGAATGTCTGACGACGCCGAAAAGCCTCTCGACCCGGAAGCAGCCCGCATCGTCGCCAAGGTGCGCCGGCTGATGATGATCGCAAGTCTGACGACTTTCATTGCGGTTGCCGTCGTGATCGGGGTCATCGGCTATCGTGTTTTCAAGGGCGAGGGAAGGGCACAAGCGGGCCCGGATGCCGATGCGCCCTGGCCGAATGGTGCGCGCATCGTATCGAGCGCCATGAACGATGAGCGGCTCGCGCTGACGATCGAGACCCCGAACGGTCTTGAGGTGCGCTTCTTCGATCTGAGGACATTGAAGCCCGCTGGGCGGCTGCCGCTCGGCGGCAAGCCATAGGCGCGGTTGCAGCAGCCGTGGCTGTGCATGTTAAAATGCCTACCTGAGAACGTGCCCGCGTAGGAGACGTCATGGCGAAAACCGCAAAGTCCACCAAAGCGCCGGCGGCAGCAATGGTCGACGATCCGGCCAAGACCAACTCGGTCATCGTCGGCAAGAGCAGCAAATACGAAGTGCTCGACCTTCATTTCGCCAACCGGCACGGTCTGGTCGCCGGCGCAACTGGCACCGGCAAGACGGTCTCGCTTCAGGTGCTAGCGGAAGGACTTTCGAAGGCCGGCGTATCGGTGTTTGCCGCCGACATCAAGGGCGACCTCTCCGGTATCGCCGCCGAAGGCGAAATGAAGGATGCCCTGGTAGAGCGCGCCAAAAGCATGGGGCTGAACTACCAGCCGGACGAATATCCGGTGGTTTTCTGGGACGTCTTCGGCGAGCAGGGACACCCCGTCCGCGCGACCATTTCAGAAATGGGACCACTGCTGCTGGCGCGGCTGCTGCAGCTCAACGACACGCAGGAAGGCGTTCTCAATATTGCGTTTCGCGTTGCCGATGAGCAGGGGCTCGCGCTGCTCGATCTCAAGGATCTGCGCGCGATTCTAGGTTTGGTCGCCGATCATGCTGCCGAGCTGCAAAAGACCTACGGCAATGTGTCGCCGGCGACGGTCGGAACGGTGCAGCGGCAATTGCTGGTGCTCGAAAACCAGGGGGCCAATTCGTTCTTTGGCGAGCCGGCACTAGATCTTGCCGACTTCCTGCGCACCGATCGCGATGGCCGCGGTATTATCAACGTCCTCGCCGCCGACAAGCTGATCGCCAACCCGCGGCTCTATGCAACATTTCTGCTCTGGCTGCTGTCAGAGCTGTTCGAGAAGCTTCCCGAGGTGGGCGATCCGGAGAAGCCCAAGCTCGTGTTCTTTTTCGATGAAGCGCATCTGCTGTTCAACGATGCGCCGAAGCCGCTGCTGGAGAAGATCGACCAGGTTGTGCGGTTGGTCCGCTCCAAAGGGGTCGGCGTGTATTTGGTGACGCAGAATCCTCTCGACGTTCCGGAAACGGTGCTGGCGCAGCTCGGCAACCGCGTGCAGCATGCGTTGCGCGCATTTACGCCGCGCGATCAGAAGTCGGTGCGGGCGGCCGCCGACACGTTCCGGCCGAACAAGGATCTCGATACCTCTAAGGCCATCACCGAGCTTGGCAAGGGCGAGGCCTTGGTTTCGTTTCTCGAGGGCAATGGGGTGCCTTCGATAGTTCAACGCACGATGATCCGCCCGCCTTCGGCGCGTATCGGCCCGGTAACTGACGCCGAACGCAAGGCCGTGATCGCCAAAAGCCCGGTCAAAGGCAAATACGATACGCCGGTCGACTCCGAGTCCGCCTACGAGATTTTGCAGAAGCGGATGCAGAACACGGCCGCCACGCCGGCGCCGGGGCAGCAAGGTCAGCAAGATCAGGCCGGACAGGCCGGCGGCGGATGGCTCGGCCAGATCGGCGGCATGATCGGCACAATCTTCGGAACAAATGTTCCACGCGGCTCCCGCTTGTCGACGGGTCAGCGCATGTCACGCGAGGTCGCGCGCTCTGTCACAAACCGCGTGGCCGGGCAGATCGCTGCCGACGTTGGCAAATCCCTCGGTGGCTCGATGGGTGGCACAATAGGTCGCGCCATCGTGCGTGGCACGCTGGGAGGCATCCTGCGTCGATAGTCACAAAGCGCGGATCTTTTCCAGCACCGGCAACAGATACGAGACGAATTTCTCCGGATCTTCGCTCATCGGAAAGTGGCCAAGGCCCGGCATGATGGTGGCCGGCGCGCCGGTGCGCTTTGCCACATCGAGCGTGGCCTCGGTGGTGCATGAATAATCGTATTCGCCGGTCAGCAAAAAGAGCGGGCACCGCTTGATGTCGATCTGGTCGACACGACCGCGGATATCACCGTCGACCATGTGGAAGTTGAGGTCGCCCTTGAACACGCCGGGGCCGCTCTGCATGTAGTGCCAGAGCGTCTCCCAGCGTTCGGTTATCGGTGCGGTCGGGGCAATGAGGCCGGAGACGACGCCGGCGCAAACCATGCCGCCGTGCACGTCCGGCCGGTCGAGCCAGGTGAGATCGTAATAGGGGTCGGTATGCGCTGCGGATTCAAGGCCGATCAGGGCGCGAAAGCGCTCGGGATGCTCGTGCGCAAGATGAAGGACGATGCGCCCGCCGATCGAGCAGCCGACGGCTACCGGTTTGTCGAGTTCGAGTTCGTCGGCGACTTCGACAATCATTTGCACGTAGTCGCGCGACGTGAGTTTGTAGTCGCCATCCTGCCATCCGGCGGGCGGCGATGATTTGCCATGCCAGGGCATATCGAAGGCGATGACACGGAAATTTCTGGTGACGCGTTCATCATTGAGGACGCCGCGATACTGCCGCGCATCGGAGCCGGCGGTATGCAGGCACAATAACGGTATGCCTTGTCCCGACTCCTCGACATAAAGGCGATGCGGCTTGCCAAGAAGATCGAGCCGCAAGTAGCGCCCGGTGATAGGCTCAAAGCGCTGGCTCATCGCTTTCCCCTCCGCCGCGGAGCGGCGATGACGTCTTTGAAATAGAGCAGGTTGGCCATGAACGGGTGCAGGTTGCCTTCGACCCGCATGAGCTTTTGTTTCACCAACGCGAAAATGTCGGTGTAGCCGAGGGGCGGGAGGGGTTGCCAGAACTTGTCCCACACCTCGCGCGAGGCGCGCAGGCAAAAGCTGTAATCGGGAGTGATGAAAGGGCCGGGCTTCACCTGAGTGATCCGGCCTTCCTGCACCCGCAGCAGTGTGTACGCATCGTCAATGACGATCATGAAGGTGGTATCGACGAAACGTCCCCGGTGAACGAGCCTGGCGTCGGCATTCACCAGGCCGGCGATCTTCTCGATCATGCAAAATCTCCCCTCGCGGACGACGCAGGGTGGAATGGCGCATGGTCCGCCGCAAGCATGTTGCCGCCAAGCTTGCGGATTTGGCGGATCGGGGCTATTTCGGAGGGTCTTAAGCTCCCTTCGTCTAGCGGCCCAGGACGTCGCCCTCTCACGGCGAAAACAGGGGTTCGAGTCCCCTAGGGAGCGCCAT
>DAISKM010000288.1:0-5263 GCA_036820945.1 Pseudolabrys sp. | reverse complement strand
GGCGTCACCCGCGTGAGGATCGAGTATGTCGGCCGCGCCCCGTTGCAAGGGTCAGATGACCGCAAGCTGATCGCGACTTTGCGTGAAGGCAGCTCGGCGGCGCCCGTGCAGCTAAGCGGCAATAAGCTCTTTGCGCCCGCAAATTTCTCCGGCCGCTCTGTCGCAAAATTCACGGTGGGCGACATGCCGTCGCCACCAGATCGGCCTTATCGGCTGGGCGAGGACAGGCGCGAGTCTGAAAGCGACGCGTCGACGTCGACAGAGCTCGCAGCCGCGGCCCGCCCGAGGGCCGCCACAACGGTCATGCCGGACCGTTCTGCTGTTCATTCCAACACATCGGCGGTTTCGGCCTTCAGACCGTCGCGCTATGATCGCGGAACCGGCTATACGAGCGGACGTGGCCTTTACTGAGCCGTAATTGACCGCCAAAGCTCCGGCGATTGCGCCGCAGTCCGTTTTTTGCGCTGCCGGCAAGGACTTTTGGTGATGGCAATGCGGAATTTTCCATTTGGACGGTGCTTGGTCGTATTGGCCACTTTCTGCCTTTGCGCAGCGGCATACGCGGCGACACCCGCGCACCGACCGGCTCCCGCGGCGTCTCAAAAGAAGGATGCACCGAAGAAAGATGCACAGAAGAAAGATGAGCCGAATATCGGCGCTCCGCATGCCATTTTGATCGACTCCGAGAATGGCGCGGTCCTGTATGCACGCGACGCCGACCGGATGGTCTTTCCGGCCAGTCTCGCCAAACTGATGACGGCCGAATACATATTTCATGAAATCAAGGAAGGCCGACTGAAGCTGACCGACGAATTTATGGTCAGCGAAAATGCCTGGCGCAAGGGTGGCGCGCCCTCTCATGGATCGACCATGTTTGCGGCGATCTACAGCAAGGTGCCAGTCGACGACTTGATACGTGGAATGATCGTCCAGTCGGCGAATGATGCCTGCATCGTCCTGGCGGAGGCGCTTGCCGGCAATGAGGCCGCCTTCGGCGAAAAGCTGACAGAACGCGCCCGAGCCATCGGGCTGGAAAAGTCCGTTTTCACCAATTCGAACGGGCTCCACGATCCGGGAGAGCAGGTCACGACCCGCGAATTGGCGATGCTGGCTCGCCACATCATCCGCACCTATCCGGATTTTTATCAGATCTTTTCTCAGCCGGATTACACCTGGAACAAGATTCGCCAGCAGAATCGCAATCCGCTCCTTGGGGCGATGACTGGCGCCGATGGACTGAAAACCGGATTTACAAAAGAGGCGGGCTACGGTCTGGTCGGATCCGCTGTCCAGAATGGACAACGGTTGATCGTGGTTGTGACCGGGGTCAGCAACGCCAAGGAACGCGCGGACGAAGCCAAAAAGCTGCTCGAATGGGGATTCAGGAATTTCGAACAACGTGTGCTTTTTGCGGAAGGCCAAACGATCGGAACTGCGAAAGTGTTCGGCGGCGCAACCGGTCGCGTGCCACTTGTCGCGGAAGGCACGGTACGGGTTCTGCTGCCGAAGGCAGGCGGCGACAGGCTGATAGCGCGTATCGTCTATAACGGTCCGGTCCCGGCGCCCGTGTCCGAGGGCACCCGGATCGGTAACCTTAAAGTCTGGCGCAACGAAAACGTTATTTTGACGATGCCTCTGAAGGCAGCCGAAAGCGTTGACAAGGGGTCCATGCCACAACGCGCTTTCGACGCAGTGACCGAAATGATCATCGGGCTATTTCGTGCCGGAGCCGAGCGGCTATGATTTCATTGTCGATCCAGGACGCTGCCCGCGCTCCGGACTGACCGGGGGGTCAGAATGCGCGGACGCTTCATTACGTTTGAAGGCGGCGAAGGCAGCGGCAAATCCACTCACGCAGCCACGCTGGCGCAGCGGCTGAGATCTCTTGGCGTTGAAGTTGTGCTCACACGCGAGCCCGGCGGATCGACGGGAGCCGAGATCATCCGCCATATCCTGCTTTCCGGCATCGCCAAGCCGCTTGGAGCGGAAACTGAAGCTATCCTATTTGCCGCCGCGCGGGACGACCACGTGCAGAACACCATTCTGCCCGCGCTGCATGCGGGACATTGGGTGATATGCGATCGTTTCATCGACTCAACGCGCGTCTATCAAGGCGCGCTGGGCAACGTCGATCAGCGGTTGATCCGCGGCCTGGAGCGGGTAACCGTGGGGCCCGCGGTTCCCGAGCTTACGTTCATCCTTGATGTTCCCGCGCAAATCGGCCTGGCCCGTGCCAAGACGCGTCGGGGACCGGGTGCTGCGGATCGATTTGAGGCAGAGTCGGTGGACTTTCACGAGAGGCTTCGCCAAGCGTATCGTGCCCTCGCTGCCGAGGAGCCCGACCGCTGCATCGTGGTCGATGGCCGCGCTCCGCGCGATGTCGTAGCCGAGCGGATATGGTCGATGGTGCGGGATCGATTGCATCCAGAGCCTGTCGTTATAACGGAGTCGAGCGGATCGTGAGCAGCGACAACGGCGGTGACGGGAACGGCAAACTGCCTCGTCAGACGACATCTCTTTTCGGCCATAGCGACGCCGAGCAAGCCCTGCTCGAGGCCTACAGAAGCGGACGCTTTCCACATGCCTGGCTGATCGGCGGACCACCCGGCATCGGAAAGGCGACGTTGGCCTACCGCGTGGCTCGCTTTGTGTTCGCGCATCCGGATCCGCGAGCGCCCGCCGTTCAGCAGATGACGTCGCTGACAGTCGATCCGAGCCATCCGGTTGCGCGCCGGGTTGCCACGCAAGCGCACGGCGACCTTCTGGTGCTGGAACGGACTCTCAACGAGCAGACCGGAAAGCTTTACACCGCGATACGTGTCGACGACGTCCGCCGCACGGTTTCGTTCTTCGGCTCGACAGCCGGGGAGGGGGGCTGGCGCATTGCTATCGTTGACGCAATCGATGATCTGCAGCGCGAAGGCGCCAATGCGCTGTTGAAAGTGCTGGAGGACCCACCGCAAAGGTCACTTTTGCTGCTGATCAGCAATGCGCCCGGGCGCGAATTGCCGACAATCCGGTCGCGCTGCCGGCGTCTGTTGCTGCGCCCTCTTGCGGTCGAAGATGTCGCCCTCGCGCTGTCCGAGGCAACAGGGAAAGATGCAGCCGAACCGGATGTGAGACAGGCGTCCGAAGCTGCGGAAGGGAGCGTTGGCCGCGCTCTGGCTTTGCTCGATGGCTCGGCGCTGGCGCTGCGTCAACGCATCCTCGAATTGTTTGCGCAATTGCCCAATCCCAATCCACGAGCGCTTCATGCGCTCGGCGAAGCAATTGGCGGTACCGACCCGAAACCCCTGGAGACTTTCATGGATCTGATCAATGGCTGGCTGTCGGCGCGCCTTTCGGAGAGCTCGCGGACAAAGTCGCAAATGGCGCACATCGCGGAGACCTGGGAAAAGGTCAATCGCGCCGCGCGCGAGGCAGAAACCTACAATCTGGAACGCAAACCGCTGGTCTTTTCGGTTTTCGACGCCCTTGCAGAAGGCGCGCAAGACTGAAACTCGGGGTTCGCTTGTCCGACGCGTTATGATTGAATTCCGCGACCTTGGCTACATGAGAAAACCGCCGCACCAGGACGGGAGGATGACATGAGGTACCGGGCCAGTCGTCGCCAGTTTCTTGCCGGATCCGCGGCTGCCGTCGCGGTCTTTCCAATGCCGGCGATCGCGCAGAACGCACCTCTCAAGATCGGCCTGCTCACGGTGAAAACCGGGCCCCTCGCCGCCGGCGGCATTCATTTCGAGGAGGGCATCAGCTCGTTTCTCAAGGACAAGAATTTCACGCTTTCCGGTCGCAAGATCGATCTGATAGTCGCGGACACGGGCGGTAACCCGGCTGGCGCCAAAAACAAGGCCCAAGAGGTTGTCGAGCGCGACAAGGTCGACATCGTGCTCGGTCCCTTCGCTGCATTCGAATTGCTCGCGACGGTTGATTATCTGGCACAAGCGAAAATGCCGACGCTCGCTTTCGCCGGCGCCGAGGACGTGACGCAGCGAAAGGCCAATCCTTACCTCACGCGGACCTCGTATACCTCGGCTCAGTGTCTCTATCCGCTTGCCGACTACGTGATCAATGAAATGAAGCTCAAGCGCGCCGCTACCATGGGCGATGATTTTGCTTTCGGCTACGAGCAGGTCGGCGGCTTTCAGCGCGTGCTCGAGGAGCACGGCGGCCAAGTGATGAGGAAACTATGGTCTCCTCTCAACACCGCCGATTACGCGCCTTATGTCGCGCAAATTCCCGAGTGTGACGTTGTTTGCGAGGTCCTCGCCGGCTCAAATCCGCTTAAATTCACTAAGCAGGCGCGCGGACTAGGCATGAAGCAGCCGCTCGTCGGCGGCTCCACGGTTGCCGACGATACGATCATCGGTGCACACGACGAAAGTGCCGACGGTTTGATAAACACCAATCCCTACACGCTTGATCGCGCCAGCGAGGCTAACTCGCGCTTCATCGCCGCGATGAAGAAAAACTATGGCGATGATGTGCGCATCGGCCATTACGCCGCATGCTTCTATGCGAACGGCCAAGTGATCGAGGCGGCGCTGGCAAAGACTGGCGGCAAGTCAGACAATGCCGACACGCTCGTGAAAGCCGTACGCACCATAACCCTTGCCGATACCCCGCGCGGACCCTTGAGTTTCGACGACTATGGCAATGCCGTCATCGATGTATACGTCCGGCGGGCCGAAAAACAGAACGGCAAAATGCTAAACAGGACCGTTAAAACCTATAACAAGGTCAGCCAGTTTTGGACTATGGATCCGAAGGCGTTTCTGGCCCAGCCCGTGTTCTCGCGTGACTATCCGCCCATGAAGAGTTGACGGACGTCACCCTGAGCGTGACTAGTGCCGGCGCGCGGCACGCGATGGCGCGCGATGAAAATCGAGGATCGGCTGGGCAGTCGATTGCCGCAAGCGGTGAAATGCCGGCATCGCGCGGTCGACTGAGTTAAGCGAATGACGGTATCGCTTGGGCCGCAATGGAGTTGCATGATGTTTGCGAATCTGGCCTATACAAAATAAGAAGCGAGGATCGCGTGAACGATCCTCGCCTCCCTGTCAGATCAGGACCTTGATATTACCGCGATGCCCGGAGGCAGGCGGCATTATCGGTCTGACTTAACATTGACTCGAAAGTTCTGCCGAACTCTCGGGCCACGTGGCGCGACCCTCACGGATCACGTCTACGCACCATCAAACGGTATTCCAAGCCGCCGTTTATGACAGCATCGGCCCCGCCATTGGCGTTCATGATCGTCAAT
>DAISKM010000287.1:3271-5286 GCA_036820945.1 Pseudolabrys sp. | reverse complement strand
GATGAAACCAAGAAAACCATCACCAAGGGCGGCATCAAGGAAGTTCTGTACGAAGGCGTGAACACCGGCGAGAAGGATTTTTCCGCTCTCGTATCCAAGATCAAGCAATCGGGCGCCGACCTGATTTATTGGGGCGGTTTGTACACCGAAGCCGGCTTGATCGTGCGCCAGATGCGCGACCAGGGCGTGAAGGCGCCGATGATGGGCGGCGACGGCATTACGTCCGACGAATTCGCCTCGATTGGCGGGCCGGGCGTCGAAGGCACGCTGATGACTTACGGCCCCGATCCGCGCAACAGGCCGGACGCAAAGAAGATCGTGGAAGAATTCCGTGCGAAAAAATTCGAGCCGGAAGCCTATACGCTTTACAGCTACGCCGGCGTCCAGATCATCAAGCAGGCGGCGGAAGCGGCCAAGTCTCTCGACCCGAAGAAGGTCGCCGAGAAAATGCACTCCGGCATGACGTTCAAGACAGTGCTCGGCGACATCTCCTATGACAAGAAAGGCGACATCACAAAGCTCGACTACGTGATGTACATCTGGAAGAAGGATCCGAGCGGAAAGATAAACTACGTCGAGTGCCCGGGCTCCGATTGCAGCAAGGTCAAATAATCAATTCGCGATACGATTCAAAAGCCCGCCGCGCGGCGGGCTTTTTTTCAGCCGATCTTCCCCAGAATCGGAAATGTCTCAAGTAGCCACACGCTTGCCTGGTTGATGCTCCCCGTCAGAAACGCAATGCCGGTGATCACCAGCAATGCGCCCATCACCTGCTCCACGCGGTGGAGATAGTTGCGGAACCGCGACAGAAATGCCGCGAACGGCTCGACCGCAAAAGCAGCAGCGATGAAAGGAATTCCGAGTCCAAGCGAATAGACCGCAAGCAGGCTGGCGCCTTTGCTCACCGTCTGCTCGGATGCCGCCACCGCGAGAATTGCTGCAAGGATGGGTCCTATACAAGGCGTCCAGCCGAACGCAAAAGCAAGGCCGATCACATAGGCTCCCCAAAGGCCGACCGGCTTCGCAACGTCGAGCCGCTTCTGCCGATGCAGCAGCGCGATGGGCGTCACACCGAGGAAGTGCAAGCCCATGACGATAATCACGATGCCAGCAACGGTGGCGAGCGGTCCCGAATACGCGCGCACGAGCGAGCCGATGACGCTGGCGCTGGCGCCCAATGCCACGAACACCGTGGAAAAGCCCAGCACGAAGAGGATCGCAGCGGCCACGGTTTCCCGCCTGACCCGCGGTTTAGCCTCCTTGTCAGCAAACCTTTCCAGCGAAGTGCCGGTCAGGAACACCAGATAAGGTGGCACCAGCGGCAGCACGCAGGGAGACAGGAAGCTGACAAGGCCGGCAAGCAATGCGGCTAAATAGGTGACATCGGCTTTCATGACGTCTCTAGATGCGACGCAACGTGGTTGCTTGCAAGCGTGTTGCGGCAGCTTCGCCGCAACGTGATCGAACGTGATAGGGTTTCGCCCAGGAGTCACTATGGCGCGCAATCTGATTACCGATATTCCCGGCGTCCGTGTGGGGCATGCAGGCGATCCCAAGCTGGGCTCCGGCGTCACAGCCGTCGTCTTCGATGAGGCCGTGATCGCCAGCGTGGATGTGCGCGGCGGCGGGCCGGGCACGCGAGAGACGGCCCTGCTGGATCCGGCGCACACGGTGGAAAGCATTGACGCCATCGTCTTGTCCGGCGGGTCGGCTTTCGGCCTCGACGCTGCGTCGGGCGTGCAGGCCTGGCTGCGCGAACAAGGTCGCGGGTTTAGGGTGCGCGAAGCGCGCGTGCCTATCGTGTCGGGGGCAATCCTTTTCGACCTGCTGGCCGGCGGTGACAAGAATTGGGGGCGCTATCCGCCCTATCGAGAGCTCGGCTACGAAGCGACCCGGGCGGCAGGCAGCGACTTTGCCCTTGGCAGCGCCGGCGCCGGTCTCGGCGCCACGACCGTCAATCTAAAAGGCGGTATCGGCTCCGCCAGCGCTCAGACACGCAGCGGCATAACGGTCGG
>DAISKM010000287.1:0-3261 GCA_036820945.1 Pseudolabrys sp. | reverse complement strand
GGTCGGAGCGCTTTCCGCCGCCAACGCCGCCGGCAGCATGACCATCGGGGACGGGCCGCATTTTTGGGCGGCGCCCTTTGAACTAGGGAAGGAATTTGGCGGGCTGGGGTGGCCGGCCACGATCCCTCCTGCGGCGCTGGAGTTTCGCAGCAAAGGGGTCGCGGGCGAGAATACGACCCTCGCCATCATTGCGACCGATGCCAAACTCACCAAGGGTCAGGCCAAACGCTTGGCCATCATGGCGCAAACCGGTTTGTCCCGGGCGATTTATCCGGTTCACACCCCACTCGATGGCGACCTGGTTTTCGCGGCCGCAACGGGACAAAAACTCTTGGCGGATCCCGTGTTTTCATTGAGCGAACTCGGGATGGTGGCGGCGAACGTGCTCGCACGGGCTATCGCTCGAGGAATTTATGACGCGACGGCCTTGCCGTTCCCCGACGCCCTACGCAGCTGGCGCGACCGATTTGGTTCAAGCTGAGGTTTAAGTTCAGCTAAGTGAAGATTAACTTGAGGCTGGTCGAACTGACGGCCAGCCACTGCGTTGTTCTTTATGCCGTCCAGCGCGATCGCCGATATTGAATATGATCCCGAGCGCGAGCGTCTAACCGTTACTTTCGTAACGGGCCGCATCTACGAATATGTTGATGTTCCCAGCGAGGTAGCGGCTTCCTTTCGATCCGCTTTCGCGAAAAGGAACCTTCTTCTACTCCTACATCAGGGATCGCTACGATTTCCGCGAGCTCACGCCCTCTCACTGATTGAAACGATCGGCCCGATAGGGCGCAGGACCACAGAAGGGCTGCTCGCCCGCCATCATCTCCGTGATAAGGCGGCCCGTCGCGGGACCAAGCGTGAGTCCCCAATGGGCGTGACCGATTGCCAGCCACAGACCGGCAAGTCCTGGGGCTGGACCGATTACCGGACGCGAATCCGGAAAGCACGGCCGGCTCCCGAGCCACGTCTTGTCCTCGGCCATTTCGCCCAAGGGAAAGAGTTCGCGCGCTCGCGGCGTAATGCGTGAAAATTGAATCGGGGTCGGCGGCGCATCACGCGCGGCGAATTCGGCGCCCGTGGTGATGCGGATCCCCTGCTCCATCGGGGTCATCAGATAGCCCACTTCGGCGTCAAGCACCGGGCGCGACAGACCCGCGTTGCCCTCGGTGCGAAAATGCCGGTGATAGCCTCGCTTCACAGCAAGCGGCAGTCTGAGACCGAGGCGGCCCAGCAGATCCACCGCCCACGGCCCGAGAGCAACCACGCACTGCGCCGCATCGAGTGCACCTTCGTTGGTTTCCACCCGCCAATTCTTGCCGCTCCGATGCAGCGACTGGGCATCGCCTGAGACAATGATGCCGCCGAGGGCGACAAAGCGCTTGGCATAGGCACTCGTTACGCCGAGAGGGCTGCTGACGCTCGCTGCTTCCGGCCAGAACACCGCATGTGCAAAAACGGGGCTAAGGGATGGCTCGAGCGCTTGCGCGCCGACAGTATCGAGGACGTTGAGCGGCAAATTGAATTTCGCAGCCAGATCAAACTCGGGCGACAGGGCGGCGAAACTCCTGTCGCCACGATAAACCTTCAACCAGCCTGTCTTGCGCAAATAGTGTGTCGCTCCGGCCTCGGCCATCAACGCTTCGTGTTCCGCCACTGCGCGGGAAAACAACGGACGGATCAACCGGGCCGTTTCGGCCAAACGTTCGGGCTGCGAAGCGGCGCGGAATGCCAGCAGCCAGGGAAGAACCCTCGGCAGGAACGACAAATGATAG
Organism: Pseudolabrys sp.; assembly: GCA_036820945.1. Lineage (GTDB taxonomy): Bacteria > Pseudomonadota > Alphaproteobacteria > Rhizobiales > Xanthobacteraceae > Pseudolabrys. The sequence continues at coordinate 1,492 of DAISKM010000287.1, read as the reverse complement.
TTGGCCTCGCTCGCGCGCCTGAAGGCGATCCGCAGCAACGCGCCGAGATCGGATGGAAATGCCGGCGGGAATATCGTGTTGCCTTCGATGATGCCGGCGTTGCCATAGGAAGTCTGCTCGCCGACGCCCGCGCGGTCGACTAAGACGACGCTCAAACCGCGTTTGGCGAGATGCAGGGCGACCGATGTGCCGACGATACCGGCGCCAAGGACCATCGCATCCGTACGTGCCACGCCTGAACTCCTCTAATGCTATCCCTTATATATGGATTGGCGTCTTCAGGAGCGCTATCAAACGTCATACCTACCGGCGGCTGGAGTTTTCCGAAATGAAGTTCATCGGCGCCCTCGCGGCCGTGCTCAGCTTTGCCGGCCGGCACGGGACGCTGTTGGCGGCAGCCTCAATATTCGTCGGGCTTGCCATTCCCGATCTGGCCGCGGCGTGCAAACCGTTTCTCGGCGAGGCCATCGTGGCTATGCTCACGCTTGCCTTCTTGCGGGTGGACCCGGTCGACCTGCGCCGCCACTGGAGTCGGCCCGGCCTGATCGCCGCAGCCACCGCGTGGACAATGCTGATTGTTCCGGCGGTGCTCGGTCTGGTGTTTCTCCTCTTCCGTCTCGACCAGCGCATGGCTGGTCTGTATTTCATGCTCGTGCTGCAGATGTCAGCGCCAGGCCTGATGTCCTCGCCGGCGCTGGCTGCGCTGCTGGGGCTCGATGTGGCCCTTACGCTTGCCACGCTGATCGTATCGATGGCGATAACGCCGTTGACTGCCAGCTTCTTTACGCATGTGTATCTTGGAACCGCGCTCGCCTCCCCGTTTGCATTTGGCCTCAAGCTCTTCCTGATCATCGGCGGCTGTGCTCTGGCTGCGGCTGTCATCCGGCGCCTGACCGGACAGTCGTTTGTCGAGGCACAGCGTGAGCGCATCGATGGCCTGAGCGTACTCGCCATGTCGATGTTCGCGATCGCGGCCATGGACGGCGTCGTCGACCATTTTCGCGCCGATCCGCTACTGGTCATCGCGCTTACCGTTCTGGCCTTTGCGCTTGCGCTCGGCATGCTCGCGCTTACCGCCCTGGTGTTTTTGCGGGTCGGGCGGGCCCGCGCCTTTGCGATCGGGCTGATTGCTGGAAACCGGAATGTTGGCCTGATGCTGGCTGCTACAGGCTTTGCAATGCCCGATATCGCCTGGCTCTATTTCGCGCTTGCCCAGTTTCCTATCTATCTCTTACCGCATCTGTTGAAGCCGTTGGCAAAACGCCTGTCGAATGATCGTTAACAACGCACTATGTCGCCCGACCGCGGCGTTGCTCGTTGACCCGCCTCGTGTTACCCGAACGGCGTCTGGAGGCCCGTGAAATGCCCCGCCCGCTCATCATTGCGCCGTCGATTCTTTCGGCCGATTTCGCCAGGTTGGGCGACGAGATTCGCGCGGTCGAGGCTGCTGGCGCCGACTGGATCCACGTCGACGTGATGGACGGCCATTTTG